>CAMNGY010000488.1 GCA_946538795.1 uncultured Treponema sp. | reverse complement strand
ATGAGGAGGCTGGTTTCATATCCGATACGATTTCGTTCAAGCGGCCCGATGCATACGGCTTGCTCCGTGAGGATTCCAAGACCTTGCTGGTCACCCTTTTTTGGGAGATTGATCTTCCGGCTGGGCGGTCGGTTGAAAAAAATATCAGTTTTTCTGTTACCAGCATTCAGAGCCGGAAGAAGTCATCTGCCCTTTAGCCGCTTTACGATTTTCCTGAAGAAGAATGCCCGTGCCCTTTCTGCCGCAATGTACAGCCGGTAGCTGAAGGGTCTGAGCGGGACGTCAAAGCTGCCCGGCCGGTGTACCAGGCGGCCCCCGAATCCTGTCTTGAACAGGTACAGGCCGTGCATGGGGTGCCCTTCATCGTCTGTCGGGGGCATTCCGTAGAAGTCATATTCAGGGCAAGCGTATGCTTTCGCATCCCGTATTGCCGTCCATTGCAGGAGGGATGCGGCCATGAGATTACGCTTGATGTTGCCGCTTGCCCCATAGAGGTATACGGCCTCTCGCGGGCAGAAGAGCGTGATTATTCCTGCCAGGTAGTCGCCCTCGTGTTTCGCCAGATAGAGGGAAACAAGGGGACTTGTTCCTGTCTCCCCGCAACCTTCGCTATGGGCCATGCGGCTTCTTCCGATCAGGTCCTGGTAATATTCCTTTCCATGGAAATTCACGCCGTCGCGTTCGGAGGTCAGCTCAAACAGCCGGTAGAACTCATCAAATTTCTCCGGGAAGTCCGCCTCGTCCCCATGATAGCAGGAAACTTCCACTCCCTTCTTGGCGGCGAGCCGTATGTTGTAGCGCCATTTGCTTTTCATTGAGGCGAGTATCTCGTCCTCGCTTTTCTTCAGGTCAAGTATCGTCGTGTCCGGTGGTTGCACTGCGACAGGTGCGATTCGCAGCGGCAGTTTTTTTTGCCTGGCAATCTGTCCTGTCTTGCGCACGAAGGTGTCCCTCCCCTCGATGTCCTCAAAGTCAATCGGACAGTCATAGCGGACGAACATTGTGTCGGCAGGAAGAAAAGGCCGTATCTTGTTCGCAATGCCGCACAGACGTTCAAGGTAGGCCTCATGCTCCTCTCCCTCTTTCATCTCCGGTGCCATGGGTATATAGGCCAGGCTGTATTTCTTTATCTTGAGGGAGAATGTCCGTACCAAAACCGTCAGGCAGTCTTCGTTCTGTGTGGGGCCGCCTTTCCCGTTCTCTTCATCGCTGTCAGGTACTCCGGATACCCGGAGATTGCCCGATGGGTCGGCCTTGAAGAAGAAGGCTTTCCAGCCGTGGGCCTCCTTGAAGGAAGCCCAGAAGGCTGTCTGAAGGAATCGCTGTGTGCCGTGGACTGACTGCGTATCAGTGGACATCGCCGTTCTCGGTGCAGGCGGTCGTTATGTCTTTTCCTGCGGCCGTCAGCTTGCAGCCACCGACCATAACGGATTTGTTTTTGACCTGTATGGCTACCTTGAAGAAGTCGTCGGCGGGAATTTCGGCGGGCTTGTCCGCGATTTCCTCCCCGTCCAGGCAGACCTTGGTTCCTGCGCTGGCCCACGGCGCCTCAAGCGGTTCTACGCAGTCCTTGCCGTTTGCGTCCTTGTAGTCACAGGCAAGCAGCATTCCGTGGCTTTCAATTCCTCGCATGGTGCGGGGAGCCAGGTTGTAGGCGAGTATGATGTGCTTGCCAAGCAGATCCTCCGGCTTCAGGTAGTCGCGGAGACCGGACTGGATAATCCTCTCCTGGCCGCTTCCGTCATCCAGGTGCTCCACATAAAGTTTCTCGCCATCGGGGTTGTTCTCGACTTTTGTGATGACGGCAACGCGGAGATTGACTTTCTCATTAAAGAAACCCTTCTGGTCAGGCGCAAGCTCCGGAGCCTTCTTCTCCTTCTTCTCTTTCTTCTTGCCGGTGTTCTTTCCGCTTCCGTCTGCATTGGCCCTGTCTTTCTGGCTGCCGGAGAACTTGAGCTTGAATGCGTCGGCGGTCTTCTGGTCGAGCGGGCTGAAGAAGATTTCCGTCTCAGAGACCGTGGAAAGTCCCTCCAGCTTGCCCAGATCGTCCCAGCTCAGTCCTCCTTCGACGGGTTTCTCGCCGAACTTCGGTTCGGAAATCTGCTTGCCCAGGTATGACAGGATTTTCTCGGAGAACTGTGGCATGAAGGGGTGGGCCATGATCATCAGGTCCTTTATCATGTAGGCCAGGTTGTGAATCAGCTTTGCGGCCCGCTCCGGCTCCGTCGTCCGGGTTTTCCAGGGTTCGGTAGACTGGAATGCCTTGTTGCCTATGTCGGATATGGCGAAGATCTCGTGGAAAGCGTCTTTCAGGTCGGCCCATTCCATGTGCTCTGTCATCGCTATTTCATGCTCGCGTACCTGTGCCCACATCTCCTCGTCCACCGGGGCGTCCGGGATTTTCCCATCGTAATATTTGCTTACGAAGAGCAGTGTCCTGTTGACCAGGTTGCCCAGGTTGCCTATAAGCTCGCTGTTGTACTTCTCGCGGAACTCCCTCCAGG
>CAMNGY010000487.1 GCA_946538795.1 uncultured Treponema sp. | reverse complement strand
CCGAAAAGAACCGGCTGTTCCGGTTCATGGAGGAACACGGCATCCGCCACACCGCGCTGAAGGGCGCAGTGCTGAAGGACCTTTACCCGGCTATGGGACTGCGGCAAATGTCGGATTACGATATCCTCTTTGACCCTGCCTTCCGCCGGGAAGTGAGAAACTATATGATATCCGCAGGCTTCACTGTGGACTCCTACGAGCACGCAGTAGACGACGCTTACTCCAAGCCGCCCTCGACCCATATCGAGCTGCACACCGCCCTTTTCAGCGAGAGCCACTATCCTGAGACTCACCGGTATTTTGCCGATATATGGAGCCGCATGGTGCCTGCGCCCGGGACCACCTGCGAGTTCATCATGACCGATGAGGACTTCTACATCTACATGACCGCCCACGAATACAAGCATTTCTCAACCGGCGGCACCGGTGTCCGCAGTCTGCTGGACAGCTATGTATTCCGTAAGAAAAAAGCCGGGACACTTGATACCAAATACATCACCCGGGAGCTTGCCGCGCTGGGACTGACGGAATTTGAGGAGGACAACTCCTTTGTAGCCGATAAACTGTTCTCCGGAGAAAAGCTCAACGAAGTCGAGCAGGAATTTCTTGACTACTTCATATTCTCCGGCACCTACGGCACTCACTGGAACAGAGTCCGGAACATAACCGAAAAGAAGGGGACCCTGGGCTTTATCCTGGGAAGGATATTCCTGCCCATGTCCATAATAAAGGAATCCTACCCCTTCTACTACAAGCACAGGATACTGCTGCCCGTTTTATTTTTCAAGCGGGTATTCCGTGGACTGACCACAGGCAGACAGCTCATCATAAACGAGGCGAAATTCCTCATATTCAAGCACAGAAGCAAAAAGAAAAAGAAGAAGCAGCAAAGCTCCCGGTAACGATCGGGAGCTTTTCGTGTATAAAAATCAGATATTCGCGAGAAATTTCCGCAACAGTTGCATTTTTTTGTCATATATGTTATAATGAAGGATAGCACATATCCGCTTTGCGGTAAATAAATATCGGCATTGTCCGAACAAAAGGAGACTCATGATCATGGGAAAATATTTTGGTACAGACGGATTCAGAGGCACAGCAAATGAAAACCTCACCGCAGACCACGCCTACAAAGTAGGAAGATTCATTGGCTGGTACTACGGCGAGCTGAAAAGACAGAAGGGCGAGACTGACGCTCCCCGTATCGTCATCGGCAAGGACACCCGTCTTTCAAGCTATATGTTCGAGTATTCGCTGGTCGGCGGACTTACCGCATCCGGCGCAGACGCCTACCTGCTCCACGTTACGACCACACCTTCGGTGGCATATGTATCAAGGGTAGATGCCTTCGACTGTGCGATAATGATATCAGCAAGCCACAACCCCTACTACGACAACGGCATCAAGCTCATCAACGGAAACGGCGAGAAAATGGAGGACGAGGTCATCGAGCTGGTAGAGGCTTATCTGGACGGCAGCCTCAACGCCTTCGGCAAGGAGTGGAAGGAGCTTCCCTTTGCCACAGGCGATAAGATAGGAAGGACCGTGGACTACATTTCCGGAAGGAACCGCTATGTCGGCTACCTTATTTCCCTGGGAATGTACTCCTTCCGCGGCATGAAGATAGGCCTTGACTGCGCCAACGGAGCCGCCTGGAATATCGCCAAGGCCGTATTTGACGCCCTCGGTGCAGAGACCCACGTCATCAACGCCTCACCTGACGGCACAAACATCAACAACAACGCCGGCTCCACCCACATCGAAGTGCTCCAGAAGTACGTTGTAGACAACGGCCTTGATGCCGGTTTCGCCTATGACGGCGATGCAGACCGCTGCCTCTGTGTTGACGAAAAGGGACAGCTCATCTCCGGCGACCACATCCTCTACATCTACGGCCGCTACATGAAGGAGCGCGGAAAGCTGGTCAACAACACCGTTGTTGCAACTATCATGTCCAACTTCGGCCTGTTCAGAGCCTTTGACGAAATAGGCATCGACTACGCCAAGACCGCCGTAGGCGACAAATACGTCTACGAGTACATGAAGGAACACGGCTGCATTCTCGGCGGAGAGCAGTCCGGCCACATCATCTTTTCCAAGTACGCCTCCACCGGCGACGGAATCCTCACCAGCCTCAAGATAATGCAGGTCATCATGAGCAAAAAGCAGAAGCTCAGCGAGCTTGCCGCACCCTTCGTGGTATTCCCCCAGGTGCTTGAAAATGTCCGCGTAAAGGATAAGCCCGCCGCACAGAACGACCCCGACGTACAGGCCGCAGTCAAAGCCGCCTCCGAAGCCCTCGGCGACACCGGACGCATCCTCGTCCGTGAAAGCGGCACCGAGCCCGTCATCCGCGTAATGGCCGAAGCCCCCTCTGAGGACATCTGCCGCAAACACGTCGATGACATCGTCTCCGTCATCCGCGCCAAAGGCCACACCGTCTGACTTTTTTCTGGGGGGACCCTTTCTGAGGAAAGTGTCCCCCCAGACCCCCTCCCAAAGACTTTTA
>CAMNGY010000486.1 GCA_946538795.1 uncultured Treponema sp. | reverse complement strand
GACAGGCCGACAGGCCGACAGGCCATTATGTGAGGAAGATTGTGCGTGTCAAGCCCTTTCGGCCTCTTTTTGCAATTTTTTTTCATCTTTTTGTCGTCTGCAAAGCAACGTCCGTTCGGGCCAGTTGCAAAAGCCGACTGCTTTTGAAGCCGCCGCGCCCTGCATTTTATACCATGTTTTAAAACGACACTAGAGTACAACGCACAGAATTTTAGTGCGTTGGCAGGAAATTTTCGATTTTTTGCAACTTTTTTTTCCAGCGGAGGTGTTCAAACTGAGTTTGTCACCGCCCCACTACCGTTTCCGCCTCCATGTCACGCTGGCGGTTGCCTGGAAGCTGCGCTGGCGGTTGCCAATTTCTCCTGCACAGCGTATACTATCGGTATGGGTGGTAAGGACATAGCCGAGAAGGCACTGGAGGAGTATGACGATGTTTTCAGCGACATCGTGAACGTCCTGCTGTTCGGCGGGGAGCAGCTGGTCAAGGAGGACGATCTGACTGATGCCGCCCCGTTGTCGGTATACAAGGACAACGGCGGCAGGCTCCGCGAGCAGGAGCGGGACATCTCCAAGTTCTGGAAGGACGGCAGGATACGTATATGCCTGTACGGCCTTGAAAATCAGACCGACATAGACGTGGATATGCCCCTCAGGGTAATCAGCTATGACGGGGCCGGCTACCGTTCCCAGCTGCTTTCGGACAACGACAACAGGGATAACAAGGGACATAAGCTTCGTTATCCCGTGGTGACGCTCGTGCTGTACTTCGGCGAAGAACGCTGGAACAAACATAGGAATCTGTTGGATTGCCTGAAAGTGCCGGAGGAGCTGAGGTCATACGTCAGCGACTACAAGATTAACGTCTTCGAGATAGCCTGGCTGGAGCCTGAGATCGTGGCCAAGTTCAGTAGCGACTTCAGGATAGTCGCGGACTACTTCGTGCGGATGAGGCGGGACAAGCAGTACGAGCCGTCGCGGGAGACGATACGGCACGTGCACGAGGTCCTGCAGCTGATGGCGGAGCTGACGAAGGACAGAAGGTTTGCGGATATACAGCTGCCGCCGGGCACGGCGGAAGGGGGAACGAATATGTGCGAGGTCATTGACAGGTATTTGAACAAGGGACGCGCCGAAGGCTTGGAACAGGGACTGGCCGAAGGCTTGAAACAGGGACGCGCCGAAGGCAGGGAGGAAGGCAGGAAAGAAAAGTCCATTGAGACTGCCAGGATACTGAAGAACTCGGCGATAGACATCGAGTTGATTGCCAGGTCAACGGGGCTTTCCATGGAAGAGGTCGAGCAGCTCTGATCCTGCCGCGGTCACTCTGGCAAGCTGCCGCGGTCACTCCGGCAAGCTGCCGCAGTCGCTCCGGCAAGCTGCCGCAGTCGTCCCGATATTCATACGAGAGCGTGCCGCTGCCAGCGCTTGCTGCGCCAGCGCAGGAACATGACGATTCCCCGCGTCGTCTCGTCCGTGCCGATGGAAAGCCAGAAGCCCAGGACCCCCAGTCCCAGTTTGATTCCCAGGATGTAGCCGCCCAGGACCTGGATGACCCAGTTGGAGAAAATCCCGTACAGGACGGGGAAGCGGATGTCGCCCGCCCCTTTGAGCGCCCCGATGTATATCAGGTTGAGCGAGCGGCCGAATTCCATGTAGATGGAGAAAAGGAGCAGGGTTCGGACCAGCCGGCTCACCTCCTCTATGTCCGTAAACAGGCTGACGATAGGCTTCTTGAGCAGGTTCACGAGCAGGATGAGGAGCATGGCGCATCCCGTCGCGACCAGCTGGTAGCGGAAGACCTTCCGGTAGGCGACGTCGCTCTCGTGCGCCCCTACGTAGTAGCCGGTCTTTATCTGGGTCGCGCTTCCCATCGCCATGGCGACCACGAAGACGTAGCGGACGATGGTCATCGTGTAGACCTGAGCGGACATCGAGTAGGTCCCGAGCGTGGAGAGCATGGCCATGACGGTTATCTGGCTCGTGTTGTAGGAGAGGCTTTCCCCGGCGGTCGGCACTCCGACCGAAAGGATCATGCGGAAGCTTCCGGCCGGGACGGAGCGGATGCCCCGGAGCGAGAAGGCTATGTCCTTTCGCCTCCTGATGAATACGGCGCACATTATGCTGGAGACGATCATCGCGGCGCCGGACGACCAGGCCACGCCGACCACGCCCAGCACGGGCAGGCCGAACCAGCCGTAGAGGGAGAGGGCGTTGCCCGCGACGTTTATCAGGTTGGCGGTGAGCGAGGCCGCCATCACCGCGCCCGAGTATCCGTAGCTGCGGAGGATCGCCCCCTTCAAATGCAATTCTTGCCGCCGGGGGGCGATTGAACAGAATGTCCCCGCGTGGTATAATTCCCACTATAGAAAATGAAGCACGGTTGCAAAAACTGCCGGGCTGGGAGTTGATTATCATGGAAAAGAACATTGCGCTTATCCCCGGCGACGGAATAGGGCCGGACGTGGTGGCGGAGGCCGTCAACGTCCTTGACGCGGTCGCCACCAAGTTCGGG
>CAMNGY010000485.1 GCA_946538795.1 uncultured Treponema sp. | reverse complement strand
CGGAAACGGAAGGTGCAGGTAAAAAGCGCAGGTTCCGTCATCGCGAGTCTGGCAGGCAAGCGAGGGTTTGGGGTACAAGACAAGGCTCCGGGCCTTTGAGTCGTCAGGCTCGGCCTGCTCTTTCCAAAAAAGAACGTGAGTCTCGCTCCTGTCAACGTGCAGGACTGAAAATTTACCCTGCCATGGTCCGTCATCAAGCCTGTAAACATACGAGGGATCCTTTGGCAGTACTGACTCCCAGTCCGATATGGCGAACGGCAGAGGAGCGGCATCTGAAACAGATTCTTTTGCCGGTACAGTCCTGACTATGAAGCGGAAATATGACAGTCCGTCCGTAACAAGAAAGGGAACATAGCGCACGACGTTGCTGCCGGCAGAAAGGGACAGAAGGCCGCCCTTAAAAAATTTTAATCCATCAGAGGGAAGGGAAGCGGAAGGCGCATAGCTGAATTCCTCAGGAATAGAAAACACGGTCCCTGCCGTATACTTACGTATGGGGTTAAGGGAAATGGAAACAAGGAATTTCTTCTGGGCCTCGCTCCAGCTTTCATGCTCAGGCAACTGGGAAAAGCTTTTTACTGTGTAATCAACGCTGTAATCCGACCTCCGCCCGGTTTTGTCCAAGGCCGTGACCGCAAGGTGGACATCACCTTCCTTTTCAAGGACGGACGGACCGTCGTAGGCAAAGCCAAACAGGAGGGGATCCGAGCCGGTTATGGAATAATATACCTCCCATCCGTCCGGCACATCTATGAGCAGGGGCTGCCTGTTTCCCCAGACACCAGGAGCGGGGCTGACTATATGACTCGCGGAGAATTCCTGATTCCGCAGGTTCAAGTCAGAGCAGCCCCCCCTGGCGCAGACAACGATGCTCAGCAACACTGCGGCAAGCAAGCGGGCTGGCAGGCAACGGGCAATGCGGCAAAAGAAAGACCTAGCCCCCATCTTCAGAGTTCCGCTCAGTTCCTGAAAATCTCTGAGAGAACGTCCCTCAGTTCCGGGTAGGGTTTGTAATAATGCTCCTCCAGCTCATCCTGCGTAAGACCGACCATCTCATGGCTGCAGTAGTTTATCCACGTGTTGGAATCGGGATTGTCAATGACGAACTTGCGGCACCAGTAGTCAGGCTGGATCGGAAGCTGCTCCTCTTTATAGCTGTAAATCTTGTAGTCATGCACGACGACTTTGATATTCTCGCGCGGGACACCTTTTTCCAGAAGTATGCCCACGAGGTAATTCAAGGTCCTGCCAGAGTCATATATGTCGTCAACCAGCATTATCTTGTCGCCAGGACGCAGGTAGTCGGGGGAGTATGTCCAGCCATCTATCCTGACAGCGTTCTGGATCTTGACGTTGCTGTAACTGCGGGCTACGACCGCAGCATACAGAATGGGCTTGTGCTCTTTCATCGCGACCTTGTAATACTCGCTTATGACATTGGCCATGTAAGCCCCGCCACGCAAGGACGCGTAGATTATATCAGGAACAAAGCCGTCCTCCTTGCAAATCTTATGGGCAATTTTGAGTGCATCGTTCCTTACAACCTCATACTGCAGAAATTCTTTCATGACTTCCCCCTAAAAAATTTATCAAGCATCGCTTTCTTCCGAAGACGACATCGCAAAAGCCCCGTCAGTCTTTATTGTTATGACTGTCCTGGGCTTCTTGAAGCGCACGGAAAGTTTCTCGCCGTCGCTGTCCACAATGACGGTATCGCTTTCGCCCCGCTTTCCGCTGAGAAGCAGGGTCGCAAGCTCGTCCTCAACATCCCTCTGTATAAGGCGGCGCATGGGTCTGGCCCCCATGCTGACGTCATACCCATGATCCACCATGTAATCCCTGGCCTTGGGCTTAAGCTGCAAGGAAAGCCCCTGCTCCGCAAGCCTGTCCCGAAGCTCCCCCAGCTGTATTTCGAGGATCCGTGAAACCTGCTCCCTGTCCAGGGCATTGAATACGATTATGTCGTCTATCCTGTTGAGCAGCTCCGGCGACATTATGCGTTTCAGTTCCTCCATCGCGCTGGCCTTTATGTCCTCGTATGGCAATACCCCGTCGGCAGAGGAAGAGAAACCCATCCTGCCATCGCTGGTAATCTGCCTGGCCCCGGCGTTGCTGGTCATTATTATGACGGTATTGCGGAAACTCACGGTATGCCCCATATTGTCGCTCAGCTCGCCTTCCTCCAGCATCTGCAGGAGCAGATTGAAAATGTCGGAATGAGCCTTCTCTATCTCGTCAAGGAGGACAACGGAATACGGGTGCTGGCGAACCTGCTCGGTCAGCGTCCCGCCCTCATCGTAACCGACATATCCCGGAGGTGCCCCTACCAGGCGTGATGCCGTATGTTTTTCCATATAGTCGCTCATATCCACGCGGATGAGCGCGTCCTCCGTCCCGAAGAGGAATTTGGCGAGGGCCTTTGCCAGCTGCGTCTTTCCTACGCCGGTTGGCCCAAGGAAGATGAAGGAGCCCATAGGCCTCCGGAGGGATGAAACCCCCGCCCGGCTTCTGCGGACG
>CAMNGY010000484.1 GCA_946538795.1 uncultured Treponema sp. | reverse complement strand
CGGAAAAACGCTTGTCGAGCGGGTTTTCCGTCATGGCATTGCCGTTGTTGATGATTATGCGCTGTCCTGCGAAGACGGGGATAAGTCCTCCGCCGACGTCAGTGGTCTTGGAGAAACCGGTCAGGGCCTTTCCGTCAGAGATGAAGTATTCGTCGCTTCCTCCCTTCACGGACTCCCTTGACTCGCCTTCGCTCATTCCGACAAGACCCTCGGTCACGTCGGTCTGTCCGTCGGCATAGCTGTCGAATGCAGTTCCGCGGACGGAAGCCGTAGAAGCCGGCGTATGAACTTTGAAGTCGTTCAGGTTCTTGCTGGTGGAGTTGACCTTGAAGGAGGCCTTGCCAGTATCAACATAAACCGTAGTCTTCGTTACGTTCTTGTCAGTTCCTTCGACATCCTTACGGGTCAGCTGCTCGACAGACATTCTCGTAAGCGGAGCAATCGTACAGACGGATTCACCGAGCTTTATCGTCGCATTTGAGTTGAAACCAGTGGAGATGATGGCACCCTCTTCAACGAGGTCACCTTTTTCAAGGTCAACCCATTCGCTGGTCCCTTTCTTCTGCATCTGCACCTTGCCAGTGACGGACGTTACCTTTGCATCAACGGCAAAAGCCGAAAGTGCGCTCAAGGCTGCGAGCGTCAAACCCATCACAAATTTGATGTTCTTTTTCATAATGATACCTCCTAATTTTAAGGTCGTCATTAAAGTCTTTGCAGTTAGAACTATAACACATTGCATTGCTAAAGTCTAGAAAAAATTTTGAATATTACGAAAATTTGTTGAAGGGGGCATGATCTTTCCCTGTCAATGTACAGGGAAAGGTCTTTTTTGCGTTAATATCAGAAGGAGAATACGCCTGTAATCGTGGCTCCCGTGTTGTCGTAGTTCATGTCCTGGGCAAAGAAGCGGTAGGCTTTGACCTGGAACTGGAAGTCGGAGGTGCACTGGAGCTTCATCTCTCCGTAGAACTGGCATCCCTGGTAATCAACTACGTTTTCGTTGTAGCTGAATACCTGGTCCCCTCCTAAGGTCACAAGGAATTCCCTTGTCGGCTTGAAAGCCACGGACAGACCGTATTTGACGGCGGAGCTGTGCTCCGGGCTGTAGCGCATGTAGGAGATTGGGTTGCTGGTGAAGCCGTAGAAGGGGTCGTATATCCCGTTGTCACCGGAAGCATATTTCAGCTCCCCGGATATTGCCAGGGAATGGAAGTTCGTGAAGTACGTGAACTTGAGCTTGCTGTAGTTGGACAAGCCTTCAAACGCGGACTTGTTGGCACCGGAATCCCCGTAAGTGGAGAAAGTCGTTGAGAAGCTGTATATGAGGTCCGAGAAAATCAGCGGCCCGTACATACCTGCAGTTATATAGAAGCGGTCAAACTCATCCTCCACTTTGCTCGGACCTTCGGTGCTTATGGCCAGGCTGGCCTCCAGGAAGGGCGTCTGGTTGGCAAAGAGGTAGGGGAAGGTCAGGTTTGCCGATGAGACGAAATAGGGATCGGCCCAGATGTAGAGCGACCTTCCCACGTCTGACATGACATCACCCCAGTCAACCTTCTTTGAGAGGTCTGAGAAATTCTTTATGCTGTGGGGCTTTACCTTGTTCGCATAGGTGGTGTAGAGGCTGTCCGTCAGCTGGCTGGACCAGAAGTTTCTTCCGGTTGAGTTTATAATCATGGTGGTCCTGGAGTTCAGGAGTCCCGTATATCCGCCGTAGACCCCGAACTGGATCTTGTTGCTGCCGTAGCCCAGGTAAAGGCCGTCTATCTTCTGGTTTATGATGTCGCTTGTCTTGTCGGTTACGTTGAATCTGCCAGCGGAGAGGGTGAAGCCACCCTTCGCATCCACCTTGTTATAGTAGTAGCGGAGCAGGTCTATGTCCGGGATGAAGCTTATCATGGGATCCGAATCGTAGCTGTTTTCCTGGGAGTATTTCAAGGAAGCCTGTCCGGCGAGGCCAAAGGTTGAATCTTCCACAAATGGCATGTCAAACCAGCCTACAAGCTTGGCGTTGGTGACCTGGTGCGCGCTCCACCAGCCGGGCTGCAAGAGTTCTCCGTACCAGACATCGTTGTATTTCCAGAGGCCCCAGGTACCTTCCCTTCCTCCGCCGTTTCCCGCTGCTCCTCCGGAAATGAGGAACTGAGTGCCGGCTTCAAATGCCTTTGCCGGCAAGGACAAAGCTATGAGGAGGCTCGCGACTGTAAGAAATTTACCAATAGTATTCACGGTTCGCCTCAAACTCTTCTATTGCAGTACGAATCCTGCGTTCCTTGCTGTCGCGGTCATGGTGCTCAATGCACCTGGTAACGATGTTAAGGGCCTCGTAGCCCGAGATAGTCTTTTCCTTCGTGTAGGTCGTCGGTATGTACTTGAAGGCTTTCATCTCCTTCCAGGCATAATAGGGGGTTTTCAGGAGGCTGTAGCTGATGCTGTCTACGATATACCAAGTGCTGCAACAGATGTTGCAGAATCTGTCAAGGGGAATCGGGGCGTCTTCGCTCCCCAGGTGCTTT
>CAMNGY010000483.1 GCA_946538795.1 uncultured Treponema sp. | reverse complement strand
GTGGATACGATAAAGCCTCAGGACCTTATTTCAATAAAGCCGATCGTTTCCAGCATAAAAGAGTTTTTTGGCTCTTCCCAGCTGTCTCAGTTCATGGATCAGTGTAATCCTCTTTCGGAGCTTACGCACAAGCGCCGCCTGAACGCCCTGGGGCCGGGAGGTCTTTCCCGCGACAGGGCGGGCGTTGAAGTCCGCGATGTCCATTACACGCACTATGGCCGCATGTGCCCGATTGAGACCCCGGAAGGTCCGAACATCGGTCTTATAGTTTCCCTTGCTATTTTCACGAGGGTGAACGAGTACGGCTTCCTTGAGGAGCCCTACCGCAAGGTAGTTGACGGTAAGGCGACGAACGATGTGGAGTATCTGACCGCCATGGACGAGGACAACTACTACATCGGGCAGGTCGCTGAGGGCATGAAGGACGACGGATCATTCCCGACCGAAATGGTTCCGTGCCGCAATCATGGTGACTACAACAGCCGCTCTGTCGCAGACATCCAGTACATGGATGTTTCCCCACGGCAGGTTATCTCCGTTTCTGCATCTCTCGTTCCCTTCCTGGAGCATGACGATGCGAACCGCGCTCTCATGGGCTGCAACATGCAGCGCCAGGCTGTCCCCCTCCTGTTCCCGGAGCCGCCCCACGTCGGAACCGGCATGGAGCGCAAGACGGCATACGATTCCGGTGTCCTCATCAAGGCGAAGCGCGCCGGAGAGGTCACCTGGGTGGAGAGCGACAAGATAAAGATCCGCCCGGATGAGGGCAGGGGAGATGTAACTTCTAAGGAAGACGAGTATATCCTGCTAAAGTACCAGAAGACCAACTCAGACACCGTGAACCACCAGCGCCCCATCGTACAGGTGGGCGAGCACGTTGAGGCGGGCCAGGTCATAGCCGACGGTCCTGCGACTTTCAACGGTGAGCTTGCGCTTGGCCGCAATATCCTGGTAGGATTTGTCCCGTGGAACGGCTACAACTATGAGGATGCCGTTCTCATAAGCCAGAGGGTCGTCAAGGAAGATATGTACACATCCGTCCATATCCACGAGTTCTCGACGGAAATTCGGGAAACCAAGCTTGGACCGGAGAAGATAACCCGCGATGTTCCCAACACTGCTGGTACGACCTTGGACAACCTGGATGCGGAAGGAATTATTCGCGTAGGTGCGAAGGTCCGCGGTGGCGACATACTGGTAGGTAAAGTCACGCCTAAGAACGACAGCGAGACCACTCCTGAGTTCAAACTGCTCAATGCGATATTCGGAGAGAAGTCTAAGGAAGTCCGTGATTCTTCCCTGCGGCTTCCTCACGGAGTTGAAGGTGTCGTCATTGACATCCAGCGTCTGAGTCGCAAGGAAGGCAACGAGCTGAACCCCGGCGTCGATGAGGTCGTCAAGGTCGTAATTGCTGACAAGAGGAAGCTCGTTGTCGGTGACAAGATGGCCGGACGGCATGGAAACAAGGGTGTCGTTGCCCGTATCCTTCCAGTTGAGGACATGCCCTATCTGGAGGACGGCACGCCGCTTGACGTCTGCCTGAATCCGCTGGGAGTTCCGTCCCGTATGAACATAGGTCAGATAATGGAGAGCGAGCTTGGGCGCGCCGGAATGGTCCTGAACGAATGGTACGATTCCCCTGCCTTCCAGACGCCAAGTCAGGAGCAGATAGCAGACAAGCTGCGTGAGGCGGGGCTGAGCCCTGACTGCAGGCAAGTTGTCCGCGACGGGCTTACCGGCGAGAAGTTCATCAACCCGGTTTTTGTCGGCGTGATTTACTTCATGAAGCTGCACCACTTGGTTGACGACAAGATGCATGCCCGCTCTACTGGTCCGTATTCCCTCGTCACCCAGCAGCCGCTCGGCGGAAAGGCCCAGTTTGGAGGCCAGAGGCTTGGAGAGATGGAGGTTTGGGCGCTTGAGGCTTATGGTGCGGCCAACACCTTGCAGGAGATGATGACAATCAAGTCTGACGACATGAATGGACGCTCAAAGGCCTACGAGGCATTGGTGAAGGGGGATCCGAGCATGAACATCGGTGTTCCTGAGTCCTTCAACGTCCTGGTGCAGGAGCTTCGCGGCCTTGCCCTGGACTTCACGATTTACGATGACAAGGGCAAGAGAATTGCCCTGACCGAGCGGGAGCAGGATATCATCAACAAGGTCGGCGCTGGGTTCGACAAGGAGAACGAGAATGCGTGACATTCAGGATTTTGCGAGTTTAAAGATAAAGCTGGCCTCTCCGGATACGATCAGGTCTTGGTCCTATGGTGAGGTCAAGAAGCCTGAGACGATAAACTACAGGACGCTCCGCCCCGAGAGGGACGGCTTGTTCTGTGAGCGCATCTTTGGTACGACCAAGGAATGGGAGTGCTACTGCGGAAAGTTCAAGAGCATCCGCTATAAGGGCATAGTCTGTGACCGCTGCGGGGTTGAGGTAACGCACTTTAAGGTACGCCGCGAGAGGACCGGGCACATAGAGCTGGCCGCTCCGGTCAGCCACATCTGGTATTATCATGCCGTG
>CAMNGY010000482.1 GCA_946538795.1 uncultured Treponema sp. | reverse complement strand
ACGGCGTGCGCTGGCTGGCTTCCGGTCCCCGCGACGGCCTCGGTGAGATTCACATCCCGGAGAACGAGCCCGGCTCTTCGATTATGCCCGGTAAGGTGAACCCGACCCAGTGCGAGGCGATGACGATGGTCGCCGTGCAGGTCATGGGCAACGACACGGCTGTCGGAGTCGCCGCATCGCAGGGCAACTTCGAGCTGAACGTCTTCATGCCCGTGATTGCCTACAACTTCCTGCAGTCCGTCAGGCTGCTTGCGGAGGTCATGGTCAGCTTCAACAACAACTGTGCCGTCGGCATCACCGCGAACAAGGAGAAGATGCACTTCAACCTGCACAACTCCCTGATGCTCGTCACCGCCCTCAATCCCTACATTGGCTATGAGAACGCGGCGAAGACTTCCCACCTGGCATACGAGAAGAACATCTCGCTCAAGGAGGCCTGCGTGAGCCTGGGCTTCCTGACGGCAGAGAAGTTCGACGAGGTCTTCCACCCGGAAGAGATGGCGGGCGTAAAGAAATAACGCGGAGAAAGACCGTGCGTGTCTTTCCGCATCCTGACCTTATGGCTGAGGCCAGGATGCGACTCAGGCTGCCTGTTTTGGGAGAATAGCAGGCTGTCTGTTTTAATGTGATTATATATTTTGCGGTGTCCGGGGGTGACTCCGGACTCGTTAAGTCCGCGGAAAACTCCGAAGGAGATTCCGCGGACGACTGGCTGTGTATTATGTCCTGTACGTAATGCACAAGTATTACATACAAGGATGTAAAGATGGACAATAACATCACTTACTCCTACTTCCCCGGCTGTACGCTCAAGAACAAGGCGAAAGACCTTGATATGTACGCGCGCAAGTCGGCGGAGGCACTGGGGTTTACTCTCGAGGAGATTCCTGACTGGCAGTGCTGCGGAGGAACCTATCCTCTTGCGAAGGACGAGATTGCGACCAAGCTCTCGTCCGTACGTGCGCTTGCCTCTGCAAAATCCTCGGGGCATGATTTGGTCACGCTCTGCTCCGCCTGCTACAATGTCTTGAAGCAGGTCAATGACGATATGCAGAATGATGAGAATGTCATCCTCAAGGTGAACAACTACCTGAAGCACGATGACATTGAATACCACGGCGAGACGAAGATCGTCCACTACCTTGAGGCTCTCCGCGATGTCGTGGGCTGGGACAAGCTCAAGCAGGCCGTGAAGAATCCCTTCAAAGGAAAGAAAATCGGGGCCTACTACGGTTGCCTCCTCCTGCGCCCCGGCAAGGTCCTTCAGTTTGATGACCC
The DNA here is from genome assembly GCA_946538795.1 of uncultured Treponema sp. Classification (GTDB taxonomy): domain Bacteria; phylum Spirochaetota; class Spirochaetia; order Treponematales; family Treponemataceae; genus Treponema_D. Next base: position 1,249 of record CAMNGY010000482.1, on the reverse strand, counting down.
GGAGAACCCGCAGATTATCGAGGACTTCATCAAGGCCATCGGCGGAACGCCGGTCATCTACGCCCAGAGGAACGAGTGCTGCGGGGCATACGCCGGATTCGAGGACGAGTCCATTCCGCAGAAAAGGGCCGCAACCATACTGGCCAACGCGGAGGACATGGGCGCGGACTTCCTCGTCACAAGCTGCCCCCTCTGCCGCTACAACCTCATCAAGAACAAGGGCGACAGCAAGCTGGACGTAATCTACTTTACGGAGCTTCTTGCCGAGGCCCTTGGGGTGAAGGAGGCATGCAATGCTTAAGAGCGAATGTGAAGAGATAAAGAGCCAGCTCCTTTCCATAAGCGGTGTCAATCCCAAGAAGTGCATGGTCTGCGGCAAATGCTCCGCGACCTGCCCCAACTATGATTCGATGGAATACCACCCGCACCAGTTCGTGCAGATGGTGGAGAACGGCGAGATAGAGCGCCTCCTTGAGTCCAAGTCCATCTACGCCTGCCTGTCATGCTTCGCCTGCCTGGAGCGCTGTCCGCGCCAGGTGGAGCCTGCCAAGCTGATTGAGGCCGTCAGGATGGTCGTGGAGCGCAAGAGGGGTCCGCAGCACCTGACCCCGGAGGCCGTCGCCGAGATGTCCAAGATTGACGACGAGCTGCCGCAGCAGGCGATAGTCAGCGCGTTCAGGAAGTACCGCAAGTAAGGAGTGGCAGATGGAAAGAATAGGTGTTTTCGTATGTCACTGCGGCACGAACATTGCCGGAACAGTTGACGTTGAGAAAGTCGCGGAGGAGCTGGGAAAGGTAGACGGAGTCGTGTATTCGACCCACTATACCTACATGTGCTCTTCCGCCGGACAGAAGATGATAGAGGACCACATCAAGGATGACAAGCTCACGGGCGTCGTCCTGTGTTCCTGCTCTCCCCGTATGCACGAGAAGACTTTCCGTGCCTGCGCGGAGCGGGCCGGCCTGAACCAGTTCAAGGTCGAGATCGCGAACATCCGCGAGCAGACCTCATGGGTCATGAAGGATATGCCCCAGGCGACAGAGAAGGCAATTGCCCTCGGAAAGGCCGCCATCGCAAAGACAATCCTGGACACGCCCCTGACCCCCGGCGAGACCCTGGTGACAAAGCGCGCCTTGGTCATAGGCGGAGGAATCGCGGGCATCACAGCCGCTCTCGACATTGCTGACGCGGGATTCCCGGTTGACATCGTAGAGAAGGACTACACGGTCGGCGGCAAGATGGCCAAGC
>CAMNGY010000481.1 GCA_946538795.1 uncultured Treponema sp. | reverse complement strand
AAGATACTGCATGAACACGACGTTGTCCACCAGCATGGAGCCGATGAAAATCTTCAGCAAATCGCTCATTTGGATTCCTCCTTCTTGTTGGCGGCAACGTTGACCCGCAGCTGGTTCAGCGCGGCGACGATTCCGAACACGATGAAGCCGCCGGGCGCGCTGTTCAGGATTCCTATCCGGTAGGCCTCGGGGATAATCTCGACCTTGAGCGCGGTGCCCGCAAAGAGGGTCCCGCCGCCGAGCAGCTCGCGGATAAGGGAAATCGCTATGAGGACAATCGTGTAGCCTATACCCATACCCAGTCCGTCAAGGACGGAATCGCCTATCTTGTTCTTGGAGGCGAACGCCTCAACGCGGCCCATGATGATGCAGTTGACGACGATGAGAGGGATGAAGACGCCCAGGGCATCGTAGAGCGCGGGCACGTATGCCTGCAGGACCAGCTGCACGATCGTCGTGAAAGCCGCGATGATGATGATGAAAATCGGGAGCCTGATGGAGGAAGGTATGTGCTTGCGGAAGATGCTTATGACAAGCTCGCTCATGACGAGGACGAACGTCATTCCCGCACCCATTCCCAGGGCATTGAAGATGCTCGTCGTGATTCCCAGGGCGGAACAAAGCCCTATGTTCAGTATGAGCAGGGGGTTCTCCACGAGGATGCCCTTTATGAAAGTCTGTGCCTTAGTCATTGCCTTTCTCCTTCAAAATTCCCGTGAGGACGGCCGTACCGTCGGACAGCAGGTTCGCGACACCTTTGCTCGTTATGGTCGCGCCTGAAATCGCGTCGAAGGTCTCGCCCGCGATGAACCCGTCCGCGACCTTCTTGCCGGTGAACTGCCCGTAGAATGTCTTTCCGCTCGAAAGCGTGAAGTTGGGGTCGCTCGCCTTGGAGCCGAATCCCGGCGAGTCCGTGTTCTCCAGGAACTGCACGCCTGTGACCGTTCCCAGCGTGTCCACGCCGATCATGACGGCCGCATGGTCGTATGTCGGGCCGCTTATCTGTATCACGCCGCCTATGACCTTGCCGCCCGCCTTGGCCAGCTTGACGGCCTGTATCGTGGTCGTGCCGCTAGGAGTCGTGCCGCATGAGGCCGCGTCTATGTCCGTGAAGTCCTCCGCCTGGGGGAGCACCGTCAGCATGGCCGCGTTTGCCTTGCGCTGCTGGTTGGCCTTTATGACAGGCCCCGTGAAGCCGTTCACCACGGCGAGCATGGCGCAGCTGGCGACCGCATAAGCCGCAAGGACCAGGCCCAGCTTTATCATTGACCAGGCGGAACCGCTGTTATCCGCGCCCGCCGTCTTTGTCGTTGCCGTTCCGCTCATTTCGCGCCTCCTGCCGTTGCCGCCGCAGTTGTTGAAGCCGCAGCCTTCTTGCCGTAGCCGTACTTCCTCGCGGTGAGCTTGTTCAGGAAGGGGGCAACGGAGTTCATTATAAGTATGCTGAACATAACGCCCTCGGGGTAACCGCCGAAGCGGCGGATAAGGAAGGTGATGAGCCCGCAGCCCAGACCGAACACGAGCCTGCCGTTCTTTGTCACCGGGGTCGTCGCGTAGTCGGTCACCATGAAGACCGCGCCGAACACGACACCTCCCGTGCACAGGCCGAGGAGTACGTCGGAGCAGGCCGCCTCAGCGTCGCCCGTGCCCGCAAGGGCCGCAAAAAAAGTCGCCACGGCGAAAGTCGCGAGCATGGCGAGCGGGGCGCGCCAGTCAATTATTCCCGTGACAAGAAGGTATATGAAGGAAAGGATAAGCAGCAGGACGGAAACCTCGCCGATGCAGCCCGCCCGGTTTCCCAGGAAGTACTGGAGCAGGGTTGAGCCGTCCGCTGCGAAAGAGCCTGCCTTGACCTGGCTCAGGACTGTCGCGGACGAGATTGCGTCAAGCGGGGAAGCGTCCCTCCAGGTGCTCATCGCGGCTCCGAAGCTTATGACCATGAAGCCGCGGCCGGTCAGGGCCGGGTTGAACACGTTGGAGCCAATTCCACCGAACAGGCCCTTTGCGACGACGATTGCGACCACCGCGCCTATGACGACCATCCAGAGGGGCACCTCGGAAGAAAGGACAAGCGCGAGCAGGACTCCCGTCACCGCCGCCGAAAGGTTCCCGATGGTGTTCTTCTGCTTCGTCACTTTCTGGAAGCAGTACTCGGCCAGGACGCAGCTTGCCACCGAGACAAGCAGCACGAGCAGGGCCTTGTAGCCGAACGTGACCACGCCCCAGACGCACTCGGGCAGCATGGCAAGGAGCACCGTAGCCATGATGCGCTGCGTCGTATCGCCCCCCGTGTAATGGGGGCTTGAAGAAAGGTATGTCATCTTTTTCTCTCCGCTCATTTGGAGCCTCCTGCCGCCTGTCCCTGGGACGCGGCCTTAGCCGCCTCGGTCTTGGCCCTCTCCGCCGCCATCTGGGCGCGGACTTCCGCCTTGCCCACCCTGATGCGCTGCACCAGGCGGACATTGGCCGGGCAGACGTAGGAGCAGCAGCCGCACTCGCAGCACTCCATTCCCTCACCCGCAAGGAAGGAC
>CAMNGY010000480.1 GCA_946538795.1 uncultured Treponema sp. | reverse complement strand
ACTTTTTTTCAGCCATTTACATGTAACATCTACTCCGCCGCCTTGAAATTATAGACGGGCTTTATCACATTGATGATTTCAGCAGCCGGCTCAATGCTGGCAACAATCTCGCTCATATCCTTATACACCATCGGGGCCTTATCAATCGTGCCCAAGCGGACCGTCGAGTTCCAGATTCTTTCCATCGTTTTTTCAAAATCCTCCAGCTTGAGCTTGTAGCGGGCCTCCTTCCTGCCCATCACGCGGCCAGCCCCGTGCGGTGCCGAATAATTCCAGTCCTCATTGTCCCGCGACCCTGTATACGGCGGCAAGCACGACTGATGCTCAACGAGCACGGATAAAAGTATATCACAAACGCAAAATCCATGCACTCAAGTCCTGCTTGAAAACTCTTCCTTTTAGTGATAGGCTATTATAATGGAGGCTTTTGATGAACAACGATTTGTTCACCTTAATTGATGACGGAAGTTCCGTCTCTGTCATATTCAAGAAGAATACTATTGAGTTTGCCACTGACATTTCCTTTTTCAATGACGGATTTTTTGACGCGATTAAAGGAAAGAATGTCCTTTTACAAGGCAGAAGTACTGTAGAAATATATTCCTACGCTGTTTATTGGTGTGTAAGGCAAGGCTGCAAGTCGATTTCAATAGAAGAATTCAATCTCAAAAAAAAACTGCTGATTCACAAGAGTACACAGGAATGCTCAGACAAGCTGCCTGAATGGTGCCGCTTGGAAAGAAAGAATGATTTCCTGGTACTCTCAATAGTTTCTCCCAGCACATCGGACGGGAAGTGGTCTGAGAAAACAATATTGGAAAACTGCTCATGCTTCAAATTTGCAGCCGGATCCAACCCCCTGATTCTTACAGGAAAAGGCTCTCTCCTTTTTTATGCCATAATGGCATGTTCAGCGGCTGTTTCTTCTTACGATAATGTTTTTGTTGACAAGCCAACGGAGCAGGCCTTGCTCAGGATATCAGGAAACATTTTTCCCCAAAAAAAACTGAATGCCGGAAAAGGAAAGATGATAGGCATATTGGGGGACCCCAACAGCGGAAAATCGGTATTCTCCAGGGCTTTTGGATGTATCCTGGAAAAGTACAGCAACAAGAGCATCTGGGTGTATGACTGCGATGCAGCCGCATTGACATCAGACTGGTATATTTATGGCCTGCAGCAGGCCAGGTCTCAGGAAGATGAGATAAAAATCAAGGAAAAGCGGAATTCCCTCAAGCAAAAATGGACAGAGGAACTGGAACAGGCTGTATCGCGCCACATGGAGACCGCAAAAAGCTGCCTTGATTTTGTCGTCGCAGATTTTCCCGGGGGCCAGCATGACGATGCTAAGAACATCCATTTGAGGGTAACGGATTCAAATCGCGCAAGCATGCTCCGCAGCTGTGATTATTTTGTCATAATAGGCCGCCCCGACAGACCCGGGGCAATTGAAGGATGGAAATCCGCACTTGCGAAATACAATCTTACAGGAAGGATTGTCAGTGAGATAATCTCGCAGAAACCGGACGCGGCTCCGTCGGTGGAAGAAAGCTTCTTTGACGGAAAAGGAGTCTTTCATGCCACGGTATGTGGTCTTGACAGAAAAAATTTACGGAACTTAATAGTGGAATCATTCGCTCCCAGTTTCCAGGAGCTCGCAGAGTCTTTACTATCTGCTGCCGCTCTTCACCGTCCTACACTTGCATAAGAGGCATGGAGGGCGGTGAAATTGACACAAGAAGCCAGGAAATGGCCGGTTAATACGGTGTCAGGTGCGGCTCATGGTCACATGTGACGTCCGCTGGAGCATCTCGCGGTGTTTTCCAGCCGTGAACCTGTCCTCCTCCGCAAGGTATCCCGATACGCGGCGCAATCTCCTGATATTGCCGGATCCGCACTTGGGGCAGTTTCCAGATATCCTGCCGGTGAATCCGCATTCATTGCAGTTGTCCAGCGGAAAGTTCACGCCAATGTAGTTGCATCCAGATTTCCATGCGTACTCGACGACTTCCTGCACGGCCTCCACGTTTCGGCCCGGCATCTCCTCCATCTCCACATAGGTGATGGACCCTCCGTTGCACAGCTCATGGAACGGAGCTTCCATATCAACCTTTTCTATGTAGCTTGCTTTCAGGGTCACGGGTATATGAAAGGAATTGCTGTAATAGCCTTTCTCGCATATTTCATTTCCACGGCCCTCGTGCGCGGCATCATGCTCCGCGAAAGAACCGGAGACCCCTTCGGCTGCGGATGCCAGGAGCGAGAAGTTCAGCTTGTGCCGCTGGGTGTAGGCATCCGTCCGATCCCTCATGAAACGCACTACGGAAAGAGCCTCGTCTTTGTAAGGCAACATGTCCCGGACGCTGTTCCATTGCGTCCGGTGTATTATTGCGAGCGCATCCCACAAACCAATGAAGCCTATGGAAAGGGTTCCGTTGCGCAGCATGTCATGCACATCATCCTTGTCCTGATCCAGGTAGACGTTATGCAGCCGCATTTCAGAGAAATCGGCGTTGGCGGCAAGCGTTTCCAA
>CAMNGY010000479.1 GCA_946538795.1 uncultured Treponema sp. | reverse complement strand
GTTCTCGGTGCTTATGTGTTGTTCCCCAAGTGGGCTCACAATGCCAGCGCGAAGATTGTCCCCCCCTTCCAGATTCAGGCTTACGAGCTGCTCTCTGATGCCGATGCCAACGGAAACCGCTTGGCTCCGACTGACGAGCAGAAGGGTCAGTACCTCTTCGACAACGGCTATGGTGTTGTCCGCAATGTTGGAACTCTGAAGTCCGTTTCCGTGACTACCTTCGGTGACAACTACCCCCACAAGCTCTATGTCCTCTTGGGAGACCAGGATGGCGTTTCTCGCCGCTACTACATGGGAACTCTCCTGTTCGACGGATGGAAGACCCTCGTTTGGAACAACCCCAACTACCTGTCTGATGTCCGCGCCCGCGAGATCCGCGTTTACCCGATCTATCCCCGTGGACTTCCCTATGTGAAGTTCGAGGGCTTCCAGATTACCCGTGATGCCGCTGACGATGGTGGACACTATGTCGGATACTTCAAGGATGTCAAGATCATCTATGACCTCGCCGTTCTTTCTACCGACCGTGACATCAACGAAGAGGACCTGTGGGGAATCATCGCCCAGGAGGAGAAGGATCGCCAGGATCGCGAGATGGCCAACTTCGGAACGAAGCAGGTCAACCGCTACCTCGAGCAGAGCAAGGAAGCTACGGAGTCTGAGTTCACCTCTTCTCTGTATGACAACTCCAACTCTAACGCTCAGTAAGCGATAGCTGGTCCGAATACAGCTTTACAAGCTAGGCAGGGTAATCATCTTGCTCTTGCCTAGTCGAAGCAGAAAGCCGTCCCCGATAGGACGGCTTTCTTTTTAGCCCTTGCAGGTGCGGATATAATGAAAGATGCGAACGAACTGCCTAAGAAAGTAAAGATTGAGCGGCTGTATGCCAGCTATGAGCCTGTCTTTCATGAGGTGCTTTCTAAAATAGAAGATAAGCTGAAGGCGAATATCCGCTTGCAGTCCATGCCGACCTACAAGGCCAGAATAAAATCTTTTCCCAGTTATTACAAGAAAATCCTTAGGCAAAAGCCAAGAGAAGCATCTCAGACAGAAAAGCTTGTGACCTTGACCGATATGCTTGGTCTGAGGGTTATCTGTGCTTTCATGGAAGATACCGAGAATGTTGTTACCCAGCTTTCAAGCTTTCTGACCGTGAGGGAGATAGAGCACAAGGGCTTTGACCAGTCTTTCCGAGAATTCGGTTACGAGTCGGTCCATGTGCTGATTGATATTCCTGAGGATTGTAAGCCTGTGGAGCATCTGACACCTGTATTGCCCGAGGACATGGTGTTTGAAATTCAGGTCCGGACTATATTGCAGGATGCGTGGGCCGAGGTGGAGCACGAGCTGATTTACAAGACGGACTTCAATCCTTTTGACAAGCCCCTGAGACGCAAACTGGCCGCCATAAATGCCAACCTGAATCTTGCCGACACGATATTTCAGGAAATCCGTGATTATCAGAACAAGCTTCAGGCGGAGCTGGGAATACGAAGAAATACTTTTTATGATAAGGCAGACCGCATAACTGGTGACGAGCTGGGAATAGAAAGCCAGCCGGCTCAGAAAACTATTTTCTCATTGCCTACATCCATCTATGAGAAGGGGAGCATAGATGACCTTGTCCTTTCTGCCCTTCATGAGCATAACCTTGGTAATTTTGATAAGGCCGTGTCCATTTATGGCAAGATTCTGGATAAGAAAGATGTCCTGCAGGATACTATGATGTCCGTGATTCTGAAGCACCGTGGTATGGCCTATTTCGCGCAGAACGAATATGACCGCGCCATAGAGGACTTTAAGGCCAGCGAAAGCTATGATCATAGGGCCTTCCGGTCCATATATTATCAGGGAATAGTCTACGAGGTGCTCAAGAATTATGATGCCGCCATAGAGTGCTTTAATCGTTCTCTTTCTATCGATCCCTTCCAAAGCCACGTCTACTACAGGAGGTCCGTTTCTTATTTTGAAAATGGGAAGTACGAGGCTGCGATGGCGGACATAAACAAGGCCTTTGAACTGGGCTTGGACAACGAGGATACCAGGCAGCTGAGAGCCAGGCTTTTGAAGAAGTTTGACATGGACATGTAAAATGTCGTTTAAAGCTCTTGACTGCAATCTGTAAAAATGTTATTGTCATGTAGTTTCACTTTTGGTGAGATTGTGTCTCCTTCGTCTAGTGGTTAGGACATCGGGTTTTCATCCCGACAACATGGGTTCAATTCCCGTAGGAGATGAAGCTGGACTTTAAGGATAGCATTGGATTGACAAGCTTTCCTAAAAGTGCTAACATTCATCAAGAATCAAATAATTTAAAAAAGGAGCCGAAAAGAGGCTCCTTTTTTTATTGCGTTTAGGTAGGTTATAATTGGAGTATATTCCATACGAGGGAATTCCTTACTTCAAGGATTGCGAGGCTGTCGTCAAAGGCTTGGGGCTGCTTCTGGTTGAGCTGCAGGTCGTGCCGCAGAAAGGCAACGTTCATGTGTGTGCTGTAATAGCTAGGCCCGATGGGGCTGATGTTTCTGTTTCG
>CAMNGY010000478.1 GCA_946538795.1 uncultured Treponema sp. | reverse complement strand
AGGCGATTGACTTCACTAATTTCATTTAAATCCTCCTGGATTGATTACAAGAATTAATTTTATATCATTCTAAATAAAAAATCAATTCTTTTTTTGTTTTTGTTGAACGGCCCCAGCCGCACAAACCGGCATATACAGGAAACGTCCTAAGTCAGTCTCCTGCTGGGATTTACAGGTCTTAGGCCCTGTTCATCCCAGGTCTCTGACTAAATAACAAAGCTCTCCTTGTATCGTTACAGGGCAATGCCTGTGCCGGCGGCAACGGCTACATCTGCGGCAACGGCTACATCTGCGGCAACGGCTACATCTGCGGCAGGTGCAGCTTCCAGATTCCGTTTGTCTTGCGCAGGTAGTAGTAGACCGTGTCGCCCGCATAGTTGCCTTTCTCGTCCTTGCGGATCTGTACGGCCTTGACGCTGCTTTCCGTCTCGTAGCGGATCTCGTCCATCTCGTTGCCCTGCCGCGAGGGAATGAAGATGTACTTGAAGTAGTCCTCCAGGGTCGCCAGCGTCAGCCCCTTTACTGGAAGCCTCTTCTGCGCTTTCTTCAGGTTGGACTTGTTGGACCAGTAGGTCTTGCTCTCCTCGTCCAGGTAGTTCAGCCATTCCTTGTAGTTCTGTTCCTTCATGACGGAGTTCAGCTCGTTTATGAGGGCCAGGACGGCTTCCTTGTCCTTGTTGAACGTCGCGACGTCAACGGACTGTCCTGCCGCCATCTGGGCGACGGAACGGGTGTACTCCTCATCCGCCACTTCTTCTTTCTTGGGCTCTTCCTTCTTGGGAGCAGGCTTCGGCTCTTCTTTCTTTGGCTCTGCCTTAGGTTCCTCCTTCTTGGGGGCAGGCTTTGGCTCCTCTTTCTTTGGCTCTGCCTTTGCCTCCTCCTTGGGCTTGGGGTCTGGCTTGGGAGTTGTGAAAGAAGCTTCCGTGGCCTTGGCCTCCTGTTTGGGGGCAGGGGCCTCAGTGACCTTTTCCGGCTCTGGCTGCGGGTCGCTCTTTATTTCCTGCTTGGGAACGTCCTGCAGGACCGTTTCGGTGGTCTCAGTCTCTTTTGTATGTGAACAGTTTGCCACGCATCCTGATGCGAGTGAAGCTGCGAAAACTATGGAAGAAATTTTAAGAAAATTGCGTCTCTTCATACTTCTATAATAAACGTTATCATCTTTTCCGTCAAGGAAACAAAGCTCAATTTTGCCGTTTAAGGAACGGAGCTTTTTTTTCGTTTTTTACTTGCACAAAAAATGTTTTTGGGGTATACTGGTTCCAGTTTCGCGGTAATAATACATCGGTAGTATGCGAGCTTCCCAAGCTTGATAGGCGGGTCCGACTCCCGTTTACCGCTTCCCAAGTTCCTGCAGGGTGGCAAGGCCAGATGGCTGAGAATAGAAAAGTAAACCAGAAGAAAGTCAATTCCCTCAAATTGCCCCGTGTATTCAATGCATTAGAAGACAAACTCTCCCTTTTCAAGGCGACAAACCCGAATGGCAGTCCGTCCAAACCGATGAGCGCGGATGAAATCCGCCAGAAGAAGGTGGATTATTACGAGGAGGAGTTCAAGCTCGCCGTCGCTGGTAATTACCGCAAGTACCGCTTTCCCTACAAGACGCTCGGCGAGAGGTCTTCCGAGGCGGACTCCCTGACCTGCGACGAGGAGCGCGCATTTTCCGCCTACAATCTCTACAAGGCAATCCGCGAGGCCAACGCGAGTTTTTCGGCCTATGAGACCAAAATCGTGGACGACGTGATAAGCTGCCCGCTGACGTCGATGGAGCAGTACACGACCGGGGACGAGTTCGTCTATCTGCAGGCCTGGCTTTACTTCGAGAAAAAGGCGAGGGACTTCATCCCCTATATGTACCTGCTGGGCGACGGATCCACTTATATCCTTCGCTTCATGCGGGCAAGCGAGTACCGCTGGAACTACAAGGACAAGGAGGTGTTTGCCATAATACAGGCCGCCTTCTATCCGGCGGATTCCGTACCGGGAATCTCCTGATTCGCTCCTTTTAGGACACGGTGCCCCTTCGCAAGCGGCTGCGCTTCCGTCAGCCTTACAAGTTCTCTTCCATATATCTGCCTGTTTCCTCCATCGCTTCCTTGAGCTTCCAGGGCGGGTTCACGATGAACATACCGCTTCCGTACAAGTGGCTTCCTGCTTCTTCCGTGGTCTCGCCCGGCTCCCTCATGGTGACCGAGCAGCGCATTGTTTCCCTGGGGACGGGCTGCATCTTGGCGAAGTCCTCCAGAGAGGATAAAAGCTGTGCTGTTTCGTTCTTTCGCCTCAGGAGCAGGGGAAACCAGACGGCAACGATGGCGGTGTTCCATTTGCTGATGACTGTCTCCACCGCATCGCGGACCCTCGTGTAGTCCTCCGCATCCTCATAGCTGGGGTCAATCAGGACCAGGCCCCGCTTGACCGGGGGAGGGCAGTGCGCCCTGAGGGTCGCATAGCTGTCTCCGTCCCTGATGTCGGCCCTGACAGGACAGCGTTTTTCCCCGTCCGGCGTGACGGTGGGCAGGCGGACGTTTGCCCTCAGGCTTTCGA
>CAMNGY010000477.1 GCA_946538795.1 uncultured Treponema sp. | reverse complement strand
TTGACCGCAGCGGCCTGCTTCATGTGCCCGTAAAGGGTCTGGTATCCTGAATGATGGCTGACCATGACATAGTAGCCGTATGTGGCGTTGTATCCCACCGCGCTGACCTTCCCGGAGAGGGCGGCGTAAATCTTGGTTCCCTGGGAGCAGGCCATGTCGATTCCCCCGTGGAAAGTACGCTTTGCGGCATTGAAGGGGTTCGTCCTGTATCCGTAAGACGAGGAGTAGTAGAACCAGCTGTGGATTGGCTTGGTGAAAAGGTCCCCGTTTATCTCCTGCTTCTGTGTCCAGCTGAGCCTTGCGTCCGGGATGAAAACCGATGCTCCTGCGGCCAGCTTGTCATCCTTTGCGATGTTGTTGGCAAGCGCGCATTTTTCCGCATCCAGGTGAACCGGCTCCTTGCTGGTCTTGTCGTCTTCCTCGAAGAGCTTGTCGCAGATGCTCTCCAGTGTCTCATCTTCGTCCTTGGTCGTGTAGAGGATGCCTTCCATTGAAGGAATCTTGAGGTACTGTCCGGGCTGGATGAGGCGGCTGGCCTTTATGTTGTTGACGCTGATGAGGGTGTCCTGGGACACGCCGAACTTTTCGGCGATCTTTCCTATCATATCGCCTTCTTTTATCATGTAGGTGAAGTAGTACAGCTCCCTGTCCTCCCCGTCATCGACAGCAGCGGAAGCAAGGGTCTGGCTCAGGACGGGATCGTCTTCCATGAGGATTTTTGACGTTGTAAGGTCCGGCAATCCTGGAGTCCCTAGACCTCCCTGTCCCGTTGTGTTCCTGTTGTAATAGAGGACGCCAAGCGTCGTTGCAACGACGAAGCCCGCCGTGCTTATGACAAATAAGGAACAGAAGGCAACTACTTTTAAATGTTCACGCATCTTGTTTTTCTTATTGTAGCATAGCTCGCCGAAATTTGCAATCGCTTTTTCGTCATACACTTGATACATGGCTTACATCCCCTCTTTTATTAATTTTTTATCTATTCCTATTAAATATGTCTCAAAGGACTCGCTGCGGCAGGCCTCAGGCTTGAAGCCTTTGGCTGAAGAGAAAATTTCCCGCATCTTCTGCAGCTCCTTCTGCTGCGAGCCGTTCTGGAAGATTTTCACGCAGAAAGCCCCACCTTCCTTGAGCAGATTCTGGGCGTAGTATACCGCCATGTCGACCAATGCGGTTGAGCGGGCCGTGTCCACTGTCCTGTTTCCCGTCGTAAGTGGGGCCGCATCGCAGACCACAAGGTCGTAAGGTCCCTTTTCCTCTATCTGCTTCCGTACTTCCGCAGAAAGCAGGTCGCCCTGTATGAACGTGAGGTTTGCCCCCCGCACGTCTTTTGCCAGCGGGTTCAGGTCCACCGAAACTACGCTGCCGTCTTCCTTTATGTTGCGCAAAAGCCAAACCGTCCAGCTGCCGGGGGCGGAACCCAGGTCCAGGACCTTGGATGCGCCCTTCAGGAGGCCGAATTTCTTGTCCATCTCTTCCAGCTTGTATACGCTTCGTGCCGGGTAGCCTTCCTTGAAGGCTTTCTGAGACCAGAAATCGGGTTTTGAGTAGCTGTTCTGCTTGGACGGCATACATAGATTTTCGGCTTGGAAGCCCGTAAAATTGAGCAAAAGCATTCCTTATATCGTGGGTCGTGAACACGGACCTGTCAGGGGGCCGGACAGCCTGGGCCATGGCTCATCGTAATGAATGTCAGTAAGTAAAGGTCTATTACCAACTACAAAGGCATAAGCTGTAGAAGCATCGCTTCATACGTGTTACGCTTTCGGGTATCACCGGGGCAGTCTGCAGACTGGAACAAGCTTCAAAACAGGAATCTATACACAGCACGCCGTCGGGCAGCACCGGAGGTTCCTTAAGGTTTGTACAGCCGGCAAAACAATATTGCAAGTCTGTAACGCCGCCGGGCGGAGGGGGCGCTAGTCAAACTTACGCACGGCAATAGCATTGCCGGCAGGGTTGCGCTTGGCCGTACCGCCTGCAGTCGGAGCACCGGAGCTTGAGTCTGCCAGATAAACAAACTCACCATAATCAAGATCTATGCCTGTGTACTGGTTTGATACAAAGTATATTCTGTCCTCAACGAAAGGACTTGTCTTTCCCAGACTGGTAAAGGCCGCTTCTACCGCAGTCCTGTTTGTACCCACTCTCAAAAGTTCATTTTTGGCAGGCAAATACCAGCCGCTTGTGAAGCCCGGTACACTGTACGACCTGCAGTAAGCGAATGCCGGATAGTTAGTCTCGGTGTAGTCGGACAGATCCGCAATCTGGTCTGTGTTTACCTTGCCGTCGTCAAGGTTTGTGGCATAAGCATTGGTATTGTATATACTTGTACCTTCGATACACCAACACTTGCCCGTTCCGACGTTCAAGCCTACGCCCTTCTTGTTTGCCGCATCAAAGATGACCGCAACCGCGGCATTTTTCTGTTCGTCGGTCAGTGTCGCGGTATAGGCTTCTGCGCTGCCGTCCGAGAACACGATGTCACCGACGGCATCAGGCGCGGCCTTGCTTCCGAGCGGCAGGCGGAAGACCTTGACAG
>CAMNGY010000476.1 GCA_946538795.1 uncultured Treponema sp. | reverse complement strand
CTGTAGCTAGCGTTCATCCTGAGCCAGGATCAAACTCTTCATTGTATAATATCTCTCTTCCCGTGAATCTACACGGGACTGTCTGACTTTTGCAAGAAGAGCACGCACCTGAACTCCTTCTCTTTTCTTAATCTCTATCCTCTAAAAAAGGATATTGACGGTTCGCTTTTTCTTGTACTACAATTTCTGTCTATGTAAATCTTTCAAAGAACTTGGCTCCACAATGGGAGCGCATCCAAGCGCCGTCCGCCCCGGAAGAGGCGGCGTCCTCTCGTTTGCGGGTGCAAAGGTACAACAATTCTACTTAACGGCAAAGCATTAGGCATTTTTTTTCATCTTTTTCTTCATTTATTCTCTATACACATTATATATATAATACGCGCGCGAAAGAGAGGGGAAGGAAGGCGCAGGAAAAGCGTGCGGAATGGCTCTCCTGTCCGGAAGTCCTTTAAGATGATTATCCGCAATCGTATCACCATTCATTAGTCTTGAATCAGCACGGAAAGGGCTGCAAGCCCATAGCCCAGGGCATCGCCCCAGGTGCCCTGGGTGACAGGAAGCAGGACGCTGGCGGCACGATTGCGGATAATCATAAAGGAAAACTTCCGGTGCGACGGGAAGAACTCCGGAGCAACGCCGCGGAAAGTTATTTTCAAAGCTTGAAAATCTATTTTCATGGTTTGAAAATTAATTTTCATGACGTGAAAATTGATTTTCACGTCATGAAAATAGTTTTGTGACCGTGTGCTTCGGAGTTTTTATGCCTGCGGGCAGGCTTTTGTGCCGGCGGACTGCTCGTTTTTCTGCCGTTTTGTTTGGGGGTTCGGGGATTATTTCGTATTTTTGTGCCATCAAGGTATTTTGGTTATGGAAAACTATCAGTATTCTCAGCGAAGGCTGAGCAACACGACAAAGCCTGAGGGAATGGGGCTTGAGGAGTGGCAGGTGGCTCTGCGTCAGCAGCAGGCGATGCGGGAGCAGTTTGTCATCGGCGAGGTGAGCGAGCTGTACAGTCCCGGGGAGTACAGCGTGCGGAATCCGAGGTCCAGAAGTCAGTATAAGGTTATTTACCGCGGGGCGTACAGCCCCTGGAATTACTGTTCGTGTCCGGACTTCCGCACTTCGGGTCTGGGTACCTGCAAGCACGTGGAGGGGGTAAAGCTTTGGCTGCAGGCGGAAGGTAAAGAGGTTCACAGCGAGGAGCCTGACTACACTTCCGTCTATATGGATTATCGTGGGGAGCGTTGCATTCGTATCCGCATGGGTGAGGCTCACCGGAAGGAGTTCTCGCTTTTGGCAAGGGAGTACTTTGACCAGGCATATGTTCTTCGTCCGGAGGCTTACGTCTGTTTTGACTCTTTCCTTGAGAGGGCGCGTGCCATCGACCCTTCCTTCCGCTGCTATCCTGATGCCCTGGAAGAGATTATCAGCCGTCGCGAGCGTCTGAATCGTGCCGCCTTGATAGAGAGTATCTATACGGACGAGGCTATCGATGCGCTCCTGACGACGAAGCTATACCCTTACCAGAAGGAGGGCGTGCGGTTTGCTGTCAAGGCGGGAAAGGCGATTATTGCCGACGAGATGGGACTGGGCAAGACGGTCCAGGCCATCTGCTGTGCCGAGATATACTTGCGGCAGAAGATGGCCGAGAGTGTGCTCATCGTCTGTCCCAACTCTCTTAAGTACCAATGGAAGAGCGAGATTGAGAGATGGACAGCTACGGACAAGGTTCTCATCATCGAGGGCTATGCTTCCCGCCGGCTGGAGTCCTACGGGGCTTCCGTGCCCTACAAGATTGTTTCCTACCAGTCGCTGGCCAACGACATCAAGTCGCTGGGGCGTCTCAGCACAGACCTGCTCATCATGGACGAGGTTCAGCGGCTCAAGAACTGGAATACGCAGCTGGCTCAGGCCGTCCGCCGCATTGACTCGCACTACAGTGTGCTTCTCTCCGGCACTCCGCTGGAGAACAAGCTCGACGAGCTCGTGTCGGTCGTACAGCTTGCCGACCCCTACTGTCTGGCCCCGCTCTATCGGTTCCGCTACGACCACATCATCACCGATCCGGCATCGGGCAAGGCCATTGGCTACAAGAACCTCGGGGACATCCGTGAGCGCCTGAAGGACACGCTCATCCGCCGCACGCGGCAGAGCGTCCGGTTGCAACTGCCCAAGCGGACAGACCAGTTCCTGTTTATCCCGATGACAGCCGAGCAAAGCAGCCGGCACGAGGAGTTGCGCACAGCCGTGGCGCGATTGGTAAGCAAATGGTCGCGCACGGGCTACCTCAGCGAGGAGGAGCGCCGCCGTCTGCTGCTCATGCTTGGGCAGATGCGGATGCTTGCCGACAGCACCTTCATCATCGACCAGGACAAGGAGAAGCGTCGCGACACGAAGGTTGGCGAGCTGATGAACATCCTCACGGACGCGCTGGAGGGAACCGAGGCGAAGGTGGTAGTCTTCAGCGAGTGGGAACGCATGGCCCGGCTGGTGGCGATGGAGCTCGACAATCGCGACATCCGCTACGAGTTCCTCCACGGCA
>CAMNGY010000475.1 GCA_946538795.1 uncultured Treponema sp. | reverse complement strand
AGCATCCCGCCCTATGATCTGGGCCGCTATGTTACGGTATGTGATGGATTGCAACAGGCCCAGTTGCTCCCTTAGCCTCTCGTTTTCCTTCCGTATTTCGGCGTTACTTCGCCTGAGGTACTCGTAATCCTTCAGTTTTTCTGTGAGCGCGTCGTATTCCTCCTGCAAACGTGCCATGTCCCGAACAGAGGTAAAAACGGCCGTCGCCTTGCTCGCGACGGTATTTATGCACATCTGCATCGTTGACAGGCAGGAAAACCCCACCATCTTCACGTTGATGATGAAACCTCCCGATGAGAATCCAAGCATCAGCGAGCTTGCAAGGACAAGCACGGCAAGGGCAAGCTCGGGAAGCTTGAGGAAAGTGCGCTTTTTCATGTCGCCTAGTTATTTATGTTGTTGTAAATGGACCTGTTGGAGGACATATCCCGGAACAGCTCGAAGGCCTGGCCTGCACCAACGGCAACGCACTCAAGGGGTTTCTCTACCAAGATGCACGGGACCCCAGTCTCCTTCTGTATGAGTTTCTGAAGCCCCTTCAGCATAGAGCCTCCGCCTGTCATGACAATTCCCCTCTCCACGATGTCTGCGGCTAGTTCTGGCGGAGTGCGGGAGAGAGTTCTCTTTATTTCCTCCACGATTTTTGTGATTGGATCCTTGAGTGCCTCACGGACCTCAACGGAATCCACCTCCAGCCTGCGCGGAAGCCCAGTTACGGCATCCGTGCCCTTTATTTCCTTGTGCTCTATGGCATCCTCCGCCGTCGCATTACCAATCTCAATCTTCAGCCCCTCTGCCATCTGAGGACCTATGATAAGACTGTGCGTAGAACGGATATACTTTATTATGGCCTCGTCAAACTCGTTTCCACCTGTCCTGATGGAGCTGGTTATAACCATGCCTCCCAAGGAGATGACTGAAACTTCGGTCGTACCGCCACCTATGTCACAGACCATATGTCCTGCCGGCTCATAGATAGGAATCTGGGCGCCAATCGCGGCCGCCAGGCTTTCCTCAATTACCTCGACTTCCTTGGCACCAGCCTTCAGTGCTGCCGCCATAACTGCATCACGCTCCACCTGGGTTATACAGGACGGAATGCCGATCTTCATGCGTATTGACTTGAACAGGTGATGGTGAGGAAGAACTTTTGAAATAAAGTATTTTATCATTTTCTCGGTTGAACTGCTGTCAGATATAACGCCGTCCGCAAGAGGACGTATGGCCACAATTCCGCTCGGTGTCTTCCACAACATCCTTTTTGCTTCTGCACCAACGGCAACAACCGCACCCGTTCCTTTCTCCACGGCAACAACAGAAGGCTCGTCAATGACAATGCCCTGTCCCCTTACGTATATCAGGGTATTGCATGTTCCCAAATCTATTCCTATATCAGTCGTAAAGCTGTCCAGCAGACCCATATAAACCTGACCTCCGTCATGATGTTTCTATTTAATTTCGGAAAGCTTTTGCAAAGCTCCCTCATGCTTGACCTGAAGCTTCAGGCACTTTCGCCATTCGGCACGAGCCTTGGCGTTGTCGCCTTGTTTCTCATATAATATACCAAGTCCATAGTGTGCGTCAGCAAAATTTGCGTTTTTTTCCAAAATTGTTTCGAATTCTTTTCTTGCGGCCTCATAGTTTCCCTCGTTGATATATATCTTTCCCAAAATATTGCGGCTGTTTATCTTGAGCTCATCATCCTGGGATGTCATCAGGACTCTCGCAAGATACTGCTTGGCAGCGGAAGATTCCGACAATGTGTAATACCCTTTTGCTATGTTGTAAAGGAGGGATGCATTTTCATGAACAAGAAGGGCTTCCGAAAAGGCCTGTATGCTCCTTTCCGTTTCTCCCAGCTCCGCATAGCAGTGCCCAAGAAGCTCGCTTATATCATCAGACCTATAGTCCCGGTCCTTGGCTTCCAGCAGGTACTTCAAGGCCAGATCCGCATAATAATGGTATGCCGACATCTTGTCACGGTAAAAGTATGCGAGTCCCAACACATAATATGTCTGACCTTGAGTTTTTTCTCCCGAAACCTGTATGGCCACGCGGAGCTTGTTTATCGCCTCATTCAGATAATCCTGCGCACCGTTCATGTCGCTTATGTTCGCAACAGCAAGTTTGAAGGCACTGTAACCTCGGAGAGTAAGCGCTGTCTTTTGGAATACATTTTTCTGCAGTATTCTCCCCGACAGCTCATAGACCTTTTCTATCTCGTTGGATTTCCAGTAGTCGTAGAGGGCGTAGACAGAATCCTCTGAATAGAAGGTGTGATTTATGAACCTGATGGATAACACTGTGGCTGTGCTGAGCAGGATAACGAAAGATAATAGCAGGACAAGCCGCCTGAAGAGCCGGCTTTTGCGTCGAGCTTTTCTTCCATCCTGTATTGTCGCCCTCTTCATAATCCCACCAAAAATGAAAAAGGATATAAAAATAAGCCGGGTTTTGGACTAGATGGCCATCTATCTGCGCTACCCGTTACCGGGAAGCTCCAGCGATTTACCCGCGGCATAAGGCCGGAATGCCAAGCCGCTGCATAATCTT
>CAMNGY010000474.1 GCA_946538795.1 uncultured Treponema sp. | reverse complement strand
CGGGCGAAGGCCTCAAGCCCCTCCTTGTCTATTCCTGTAAAACGTCCGACGATCGGGCTGTCGATATCAAAAACACCGCATATATTGCCATCCTCGCCGTGAAGAGGGATTACGATTTCGGAGGATGCCTCTCGCCCTCAATGATTCCCCTGAGATTTCCACACATCACCTCGTATGTCTTGTCCATCCAAGCCCTCCTTAATACGCAGCTGACCAGAATAAAAAAGCCCTTAGAGAGCAAAAGCTTTCCAAGGGCTTGTCATACCACATGAAATCTGTAATTTCCGCTCCTACTTTATCTTCCAGACCTTGCCCTGGCTCCGGCCGAAGATCTCGTCCTGGTACATGCACTCCGCCGTCGCGGAAGGCGTCTCGTACTCTCCCGAGCGGACGGCGCGGAAGAGGAAGTCCACCTGCTGGAATCCGATGGGGAAGTAATCCCAGAAGTACTGCACCTCGCTGTCGTAGATGCCCTGGTAGCTCAGGCCCCAGTTGTAGTCATCGTCATAGTATCCGTAATCGTCATAGCCGTAGCCGTAATCGTCGTAGTAGTCCTCGTCGTCACGGGCCTCCGGCTCCTCATGGTAGCTTCCGGTCGTGACGAACGCGGCGTTCATAATCTCGCTTCCTGCGGGCACCGGCACGCGGACGGCGACGTACTCGCGGTTGCGGGTCGTGGAGATGTACACCTTCTCGCGGTATGTCTTTCCGGCCTCAAGCTCGTCGCCGGAAACCAGCTCTCCGGTCTTCACGTCGTATATCTCGCTGAAGATACATATACCCTCGTCGCGGGCGTACTGCCTGTTCGCTGGCAGGGCGTACTTCATGCTCGCCGTGTAGAAGAGGGTTCCCGTTCCGTCCTTCTCGAAGACGAGCGGCAGCTCCTCTCCCTTCTTGAACTTGGACAGCGCGTCCTTGTCCAGCGTCGTGTCCACGGCCTCGGCCGCCATTCCCTTGAACGAGCCCTTTGCAATCTCCTTCTTGTCCAGCAGGGCCTGGGCAGTGAAGTTAAGGTCCTCCAGCTTGTTGCTCTGGATGTACTCGCGTATGGCGACAAGGACGCGCGACGTAGCCGCCGTGCTGGTCCAGTATCCCTTGCCCGCTTTCTGCAGCTCCAGCAGCTCGTATACCAGGTTCTGGTTTACGGAGTTCGCCGGATCCAGAGTGGTGTAGAGCTGCAGGGCCAGGGCGAACTTCTCGGACTGGTCGCTGAAGAAGCACCACTGCGAGCCGTCCCAGCCGTGGCTGAACGACGCGCCCCTCGTGGTCAGGCTTATGTTGCTGCGGAGCGCGTCGGCGCACTCCTTTGCCTTGGTCGGGTTCTCCATGCTCAGGTATGTCAGGCCGCAGAGCGCGAGGCATTCCGAGGAAGAGCCGCAACCCTTCATTATCTTGGACAGGTTCGCGTTGGAGACGGTCGCCCCCAAAAGGCTCGCCGAATAGTAATAGTGGGCGGCCTCGTAGCAGTCCCAGCTGCCCGGCTCCTTGTCCTTCAGGCAGGAGTTGCCCTGCTTGAGCAGGTAGTCCGCAAGCCCGTCAACATTGATGGAGCCGATGTCTATGCCGTTCTCGTCCGCAAGGGCCAGTATCTCCGCGATGCGGGCAGAGACCATCGGGCTGCTCCTCGTGCCGCTCGGCCAGTAGGGGAAGCCGCCGTCGTACTTCTGGTACTGGGCCCAGCTCTTTATCTCCTTGGCCGCGACGCTCGCGGGCTTCTTGACCTTGCTGTCCAGTCCGAAGACCTTTATGTAGTCGCCGAACGCGACGAGCGGCAGGATGCGGGATGACCGCTGCTCAAGGCATCCGTAGGGGTAGTCAAAGACGTAGCTTACGGCCTCCTTGAGTACGCCCAGACGGGTCGGGTCAAGCTGCACGTAGAACTGCATGTTGCCGTCCTCCGCGTCCGCAGGAAGAATTATCTTCTCCTCGGCGGAATCCTTGCCCTTGTTCCCCTCGCTGCGCACCTGGCCCACCGTCGTCACGGTTTCGTAGATGTAGGGCTTCTCTATCTCAAGCGGAAGCAGGACCTTCTCCGTTATCACGTCGCTCTCAACGGCGAACTCAAGCGTCACCCATCCCGCCTCAAGGGCGTCCAGGTTGAACATCAGGGGGCTTGTCTTGCCGGCCGCCACGGAGATGCTCTTGGTCGCCTCTCCGGAAAGCTTCGCCTTGCCGGCCTTGCGGCCGACGTCGCCCTCCGCAATCTCCGTCACCGTGTCACCGTCATGCAGGCTCATCGTGACCTTCACATCGTGGTTCTTGCCGTCTATATTGGAGATGACGCAGCCCGCCTCTCCCTTGTCGTGGACGCGAAGCTTGCGCGGCAGGGCCGTCCGCACGGACACGGGGTTGGCCACGCTCATCTCGTTCTCGCTCAGGGCAAAGTTGTCCCCGTTTATTCCGACCGCCGTGATGCGGTAGGCCGTCAGGGAATCAGGCAGCGTGAACTCGCATTCTGCGTTGCCGTCCGAGTCCGTCAGAATCTGCGGGACGAAGAGGGCCGTCGGGTCAAAATTCTTGCGCTCGTTGCCCTTGTCGCTGTCGCCGCCGACC
>CAMNGY010000473.1 GCA_946538795.1 uncultured Treponema sp. | reverse complement strand
GCAGACGACCAGCTTAATGCTGTCGTCAGTCCATTTCATTACCTTTGCCGCCTCGCGAGCCTTCTTGCCGTAGTCATCAGCGCTCAGGTGCCCTATCTGCCAGGGGCCGTCCATCTCGTTCCCGACGCACCAGGTCTTGATGCCGAACGGGGCGGGATGCCCGTTGCGCGCCCGCAGGTCGCTCCAATACGTGCCGCCGGGGAAATTGCAGTATTCCACCAAATCACCCGCATCCTGAGGGCTTCCGGTCCCCATGTTCACGGCCCCCATTATCTTGGTTCCGGCCTTCTGGGACCAGTCATAAAATTCATCTATGCCCACCTCATTCGTTTCAATGGTGTGCCACGCGCGGTCCAGGCGCACGCGGCGCTTTTCCCTGGGGCCAATGCCGTCCTTCCAGTCGTAGCCGGAAAGGAAATTGCCCCCGGGATAACGGACAAGCGACACATGCAGGTCCCTCACCATGTCAATGACGTCCTTCCGGAACCCCTGCTCGTCGGCAGAAGGATGCCCCGGCTCATATATGCCCGTATAAACAGCACGCCCCAAGTGCTCGATGAACGAGCTGAACAGGGCATCGTCAACGGTCCCCAGCGTAAAGTCCTTCACGATATTGATTTTGCTTTTCACTGCAAGCCTCCTGATTCTTACATCGCTTGAATCATTTTAACACCTGTTTTTCAGATTTGCAACAAAAATCCCACAACAAAATCAATAAAATCAGTATAAAAAGCCCAAAAACGCCCTTAAAAACCCTAAAAAACCGCTACATACACGCTGTATATCAAAAATAATAAATTAATATCAAATTTTACTATTGACAATTTGAACGAGCACCCGTACCATAATAAACAGACGTGAAACACGACGGAAAAGACTGGTACGAACATGACGGCCAAGAACATACAGGAGGAGAATGGAATGAACATTACGGACATAACGGAGCAGGACGAGGGGAAGCCCCTCATACTCCAGCGGGCGGACCCCTTCGCCATGCTGCACTCGGACGGATATTACTATTACACGGCCTCGGTGCCGGAATACGACCGCATAGAGCTCAGGAGGGCATGGTCGCTCAAGGGCCTTGCGGAGGCCCAGCCCCTCACCGTCTGGCGCAAGCACGCCTCAGGGCCGACGAGCTGGCACATCTGGGCACCCGAACTTCATTTTATAGAAGGAAAGTTCTACATCTACTTCGCGGCAGGCCGGGCGGAGGATCCCTGGTGGATCCGGACGTACGTCCTGGAGAACAGCTCGCCCGACCCCTTCTGCGGGAGCTGGGAGGAGAAGGGGCCGCTAGTGCCGGAGTGGGACTCATTCATGCTGGACACGACGGTCTTCGAGCACAAGGGGACTCACTACGCGGTCTGGGCGCAGAAGCGGAGGGAGCGCACGGAGAATTCCGCCCTCTACATCGCGAGGATGAAGTCTCCCATAGAGCTTGAGCTGCCCCAGGTCATGCTCACCGCCCCGGAATACGACTGGGAGTGCCGGGGCTTCCGCGTCAACGAGGGGCCGGCGGTGCTGAAACGGGGCGGCAGAATCTTCCTGACATATTCGGCGAGCGCGACCGACGCAAGCTACTGCATGGGGATGCTCGTTGCCGACGAGGGGGCCGACCTGCTGGACGCGGCATCCTGGACAAAGCTTCCCGAGCCCGTCATGACAAGCGACCCCGCGCGGGGGATATACGGCCCCGGCCACAACAGCTTCACGACGAGCCGGGACGGCAAGGAGGACTACCTTGTGTACCATGCCCGCCCCTACGCGGACGTGGACCTGGACTTCGCCCTCTACGACCCCAACCGCCACACATGGGTCAGGCGGATCCGCTATGACGGGCGGGGATACCCCGTATTCCAGACGAAAGGAGGCAAAGCATGAGGCGCGCAAACCTTCTGGCAGGAGGGCTTCTCCTCTGTTCGATACCCCTGGCACTGGGCCTTGCCTCCTGCGGGGGCGGGAGCATACCGGAGGCGACGCTGACCAAGCCTGAGCCGATGGCCGGCGAGAGCGTCAGGAACCTGGCCAAGCGGACGGAACTGGACGGGCAGGACATCAGGGAATATTTCCCGTTAAAAGAAGACAGCGCGAGCGGCAGCTTCGTCCACGAGAAATATGCCGGAAGCTCGCAGGCCTCGTGGAACTGCCATGACCCGCGCCTTTTCCAGGACCCGGACAGCGGAAAGTTCTACGTGTACTCGACCGGATGGAACAACGGCTGCGATTTGCGTTCGTCCGATGACCTCATTCACTGGGCCAGGCACGGCAGTTCGCCCTTCTGGGACAGGCGCGACGTCTCGCTCGTCTATCATCACATGCACTGGGACGACGACTTCCTCAAGTGGGTCGGCTACGTGACGAACGACGGGACTTCCTACGGGACCGACTGGTACAAGCCGACATCCCGGCCCAACAGCTGGGCACCGGCGGTCGTCAAGCAGGACGGCAGGTACTACATGTTCCATGGCATCATCACCGACAGCCTCTCCTACGCGCGGGGATTCCACCCGGCGGCGGCGATAACGCTTGCCATCGCGGACAAACCGGAGGGCC
>CAMNGY010000472.1 GCA_946538795.1 uncultured Treponema sp. | reverse complement strand
TTGTCTTGAATGGCACCGTGGTTCTGAGCTCAACATTCCGTCGAATGACATTGTGCTTCTTCTTGCTCCTCTTCATAGCGTTAAGAAAGGAAAGCTGAACACTGGTGCTGTGGAAGCTTTTTACGTCCCGAAGGGAACTGTTGTTCAGGTTTACGAGACAACGCTTCATTACGCGCCATGTACAGCCGTTAAGAACGGAGAGCTTTCTAAGGAAGGTTTCCGTGTTGTCATCGTTCTTCCAAAGGATACAAACACAGAAAAGCCCGCTGTTGCCGAGAAGAACCTGGAAGATAAGCTGCTCTGGGCCAGAAATAAGTGGCTCATAGCTCATCCTGATTCAAGCGAGGCTAAGGCCGGGGCATTTGTCGGTCTGAGCGGCATAAACATTGATATCGCGAAGAACAAGTAAGTTCTCGGGTGTTATCGTATGTTCCCGGCCGCTCTTTTCCGTGATGCCTTCGAAGATGAGCGTTTGGGGGAAATAGAAAAGCCCCGCCGTTCAGCTGAACTGCGGGGCTTTTTGTTGGAAGTGGGGAGGGTCGAACTCCCGTCCAAATAAGTTAACCAGATGCCTCTACAGGTTTATTGAAGCGAGGTAGTTGTCGGGAAACGGTCGCGGCTTCAAAGGCATCGTCTCCGTATTCCGGTAAATCTCCCCTGCATATCCCGGACAAGATACAGGGAAAGTTCCTGTTGTCTACAGAGCGTCTCCCCGCTAGGAACAGCGCAGAAAGGGCTCCGTGTTTTCGCTACTTACGCAGCGAGAGCAAACTGCTCATCTTCGAAAGACTCGTCAGTTATTGTTTCCGTCTGATCAGAGGTCAAACGCAACCTCACCTGCAGCATAAGATTACTCTTACCTGTCGAAACCGGAACACTCCCAGTCTAATTTTAAGAATACAGCCTGATTTTTTTTTTGTCAAGTGTCCGTCGTATTTTTGCGCTGAATTTCAGGCCTGATTGGTCTTTCCGCCTGGCTTTACTGCAGGCTTTTCGTTTGCCTTGCATGATTTTGTTCGATATGCTATCTTTTCTTGATGAATTGCCCTGATTATAATTCACCTCAGTCCTTGAAACGAATCCTTGATGAGAAGGGCTTCGCGATGCAGAAAAAGTTCGGGCAGAATTTTCTGACCAGTCCGGACATGAGGGATAAGATAATAGCTTTGCTGGAACTTGTTCCCGGAGAAGAGGTTTGGGAGGTCGGACCTGGTCTGGGGGCCATGACGAGCGGCCTTCTGGCTGCCGGGGCCAGTCTTACGGCCTTTGAGCTGGACAGGGGCTTCATTTCCCTGCTTGAAGGGTATTTTTCCGAGGAGAAAGGGAAGGGAACTTTCCGCATAGTTGCCGGGGACGTGCTGAAAAACTGGAGGAAAGAACTGGATTCCTGCGGTAAAGCCGCGGACTCAATCAAGCTTTTCGGGAACCTGCCGTACAACATAGCCGCAACTTTCATAGCTGATACCATTACGTGCGGGGTCCGCTTTGCCCGATGCGCCTTTACTGTCCAGCGTGAGGTCGCCGACAGGATGCGGGCTCGGCCGGGCAGCAAGGACAACTCCTCTTTTTCGGTGCTCTGCCAGTGGCTTTATGATGTGAAAGCTTGCGTGGACTTGGCTCCCGGCTGTTTCTGGCCCCGTCCCAACGTCGCTTCCCAGGCCGTGCTTTTTACTCCCAGAAAGGAAGCTGTCGTCGTTAAGGATCCCAGGACGTTCGTCAGGCTTGTCCATGCTCTTTTCGCTCAGAGGCGGAAGACCCTTTTGAACAACATAAAGCCCTTGTTGCCGCCGGGACTGGGGGCTGATGACGTGTTCTCTGCGGCCGGAATAAATAAGGGTGAGCGGGCGGAGAACCTGAGCGTGGAGGAATTCGCCGTGCTGGCGGATACGCTCTTTTCCTTGTCCTCATAGTGTGATAGAATTATAGTCGGGCACCTCGAAAAAGATCTTTTTTAGGGATGCCCGGTTGCATACGAAGGCTTTTTTGATATGACTGAAGAACAGATAAAGGAAAATATAGTAAGAGTACATGAGGAGCTTGCCGAGGCCGAGCGTAAGGCCGGACGGGATGCGGGATCCGTAAAGCTTTGCGCCGTAAGTAAATTTCATTCCGCATCGGAAGTTATTGCCGCTGTCAGGTCTGGCCAACTTCTCTTTGGCGAGAACAGGGTGCAGGAGGCATGTTCCAAGTTCTCGGAAATAGGGGATCTGCTTTCTAGGGATGTGGCTCCCGGTGTCCGGCCTGAGCTTCACATCATAGGGACCTTGCAGCTGAACAAGGTCAGGAAGGCGGTGGAGGCTGCCAGTTGCATACAGTCCGTGGACAGGGAGGAGCTTCTTGCTGAGATAGAGAAGCGCTGTGCCGCCATAGGAAAGACCATGAAGGTGTTCTTTGAGATCCACACGGGGGAGGAGTCCAAGGCCGGCTACGGGGATGAAAAGACGCTGTACGCCTCGCTTGAGAACTGCTGTCTGGGAAAATACCCGCACGTGATCCCTTCGGGGCTTATGACGATGGCTCCCTTCACCGAGGATAAAGAGCTTGTTCGAAAATCCTTCG
>CAMNGY010000471.1 GCA_946538795.1 uncultured Treponema sp. | reverse complement strand
CCGTTCTTTACCTTCTCCCACAAAAGCGGGCTCAGGTTGTAGCCGACCAGCCGGTCCAGGACACGCCGGGCCTTCTGGGCGTTGACCTTTCCCTCATCTATCTCCCTGGGATGCTTTATGGCCTCCTTTATGGCAACAGGAGTTATCTCGTTAAATGTGATCCTGTTTATGGAAGCGGAAGTCTTGTCCTTGAGGGCCTTGTGAAGGTGCCAGGATATAGCCTCTCCCTCACGGTCATTATCAGATGCCAGCAGAACGGTATCGCTGGCCTTGGCCTCTTTCTGCAACTCCTGCAACAGCTTGGCCCTGCCCCGCACCGTAATGTATTCAGGCTGGAAACCATCCTCCACATTTATGGCCAGACGGCTCTTGGGCAAATCTATAAGGTGCCCCATGGAGGCCTTCACAGTATACCCAGCACCAAGATAATGCTCTATGGTCTTAGCCTTGGCAGGGGACTCAACTATAACGAGCGTCTTTTTCTTTGTCCTGCCCGCAACTTTCTTAGCGCCAGTCTTTTTCTTCTCAGAAACAGGCATGCGTCACCACCTTAATCCCAGAGGGCAAGCTGTCCCCCATCCAGCACTGAATGTGCTCCGGGAGCATCCCTCAAGGCCTTTTTATATTCACCGTAACACGAAATTACAGGTGCCCCGGAGTCAATATACGAAGCGCAGTTGCGCACCGGCTTCCCGGAGTTCGAGGCCTTCAATTTTTCAAGGGTCCTCGCTTCTATAATCCTCGCCTCCTCGCAGAAGGCGCATGTATGAAACATCACGTCCCGGTCATAATCCAGCGCAAAAGATGCCGTTATCAGGGCACCGCTGCCGGACGGGGCCTGCATGACGACGGTCGCCAGCGACAGGGCCGCTATGAGGCGGTTCCGCTGGACAAAACGCCAATTGACGGCAGGACAGCCGGGGATGTACTCGCTTATGACAGCCCCTCCGGTCCTTATCGCCTGGGCAACCATTGCCTTATGCCCGGCAGGGACAATTATATCTATGCCGCAAGGGAGGACGCATACCGTGGAAGCATCCTTTCCCGATGAAAGCGCACCACGGTGGGCAAATCCGTCTATACCGTTTGCATTCCCGCTGACCACAGTCAGGCCGTCAGCGGCAGCATCCCTTGCAAATTCAACCGTGGCGCTTGCGGCATCCCGGCACGGCCGCCTGGTACCAACAACGGAAACGCACTCCTTCAGAAGGCAGCGGACATTCCCCCTGTAGTACAGGCTATAGGGAGGATTCACTATTTCCTTCAGCAAAGGCGGATATTCGTCCTGCCCATAGAGGACAGAAGAAATTCCCTGCCCTTCCGCAATAGACAGGGCCAGCCTGGACTGCCTCACAAGCTCATTCCCGTCCCAAGCGATTCTCTTGCCAAGCGGACGCTTTATAAGGAAGGAAATATCTTCTATAGACAGTACAGCAAGTCGCTCAATTCTGTCAATATTCTTCCTTAAAAGAATTTTCTCTTTCAGCGTGAGGAAATATATGGAAGAGAGGGCTATATCTATCAGTTCCACTCTTTACGCGGACTTACTTTGCATACTGGGCGTCAAGGACGACCTTTTTATTGGCTTTGGCTTCCGCAGTCTTCTCGGCGTTTGGGTTCAGCCCTATTATGCGGTCATACAGCACCACAGCCTTGTCAAACTGGAATGTCTGGTAGTAAGCGCGGGCCAGCACGAACATCGCATCGGTGTCCCGCTTCTGGGTGTCCAGGAACCGCTCCAGATATGGAATGGCATCGGCCGGCTGCTCAAGCATGAAGACGTAGAGGACCCCAAGGCCATACATGGCCCGGTAATATTTGGGGTCTATCGTCAAGGCCTGAAGGTAGGCGGACTCGGCAAGCTTCAGGTAGTTTCCACGCTCTGCAGGCTCCAAGGCCCCGGTGGCATCAAAGTCCAGCTCGCTGTTGGCTATGTAGCCAGCACATATAGCTATATAATAGTAGAGCTGTGAATTGTCAGGATAATACAGAAGCGCCTTACGGAAAGCCTCGTATGCCTTCCGGTACATCCTTTCGTCCAAGTAGCGGGTTCCCAAAATCTTGTACCACATGCCAGACTGCGCCTCGGTAAGAACCAGATCCATAGCCCTGGCATCGTATTTTCTCAGAGCCTCCTCCAGCTCCTCCTTAGTTGTAGGATTGGAAACCCCCTCCTCAAGCTTCTGCATACGTTTCACCCTATTGTACGATGGCGAGCATGAGGCACAAAGCACGGCAGCCATGCAGACCGCCACAAAAAAAGCGTCAATCTTCATCATCAACCTCCGAACCGGCACTCTTGTGGCCGGGGAAAAAGCCCTTGTGGTATTCTCTCAAGAGCTCATCATCAACATGGGTATAAATCTGCGTCGTGGACAGGTCCGCATGCCCCAGCAGCTCCTGAACGGAACGGAGATCCGCCCCCCCCTGCAGGAGATGCGTTGCAAAGGAATGCCTCAGAGTATGGACCTTGGCCGTCACACCGCTTTTTACCTCGAGGGCTTGAAAATTCTTCCACACACCTTTCCGTGAAAGGTTGCCCCCCCGGCTGTTCACGAA
>CAMNGY010000470.1 GCA_946538795.1 uncultured Treponema sp. | reverse complement strand
AGTTCTCAGGCGGATTCAGCTTAAAGCTTTCCGCACGCTCTTTTATGACCTCAGCGGCCTTGTCGCTCAGGCGGCGGATCACTGCTGACATGTACTTGATGCAGTTGTCCCAGTCGCCCTCAAAGTAGTACTTAAGCCCCTTCTCGTAGCCCCGGTACACCTTCAGGATGTTCTGGTCCAGCTTGCCCTTCTCCGCCAGAAGCTCGTATATGTAGAGGGGCTGTGTCTTTCCTTTCACCGTAATCTTGTCCAGCATGCGGAACTCAAAGTCGTCCTTCACCAGGTCATGCGTAACCGCACTGATGATTATCTCGGTACCGTAGTACTTGTTTATTCCCTCCAGACGGCTGGCAAGGTTCACGTTGTCGCCAAGCACCGTGTAGTTGATTCTCTCGTCGGAACCCATATTGCCAACGACAACCTCGCCCGTGTGAATTCCGAATCTCGTGCGGAACTTGGGCTTGCCCTCTCGTATCCAGGCGTTGGATAGATTGAAGCCCTGCATCTGGCAGGTGAGCGCGGCCCGGCATGCAAGCGTGGCATGCAGCTTCACGTCCATTTCGATCGGAGCGCCCCAGAAGGCCATGATGGAGTCCCCGATGTACTTATCTATGGTACCCCGGTTGCCAGAAATCGTATGAGCAAAAAGCGAGAAGTAGTCGTACAGGCGGTTCACCAGGTCCTCAGGCTTTGTCTTCTCCGAGATTCCCGTGAAATTCTCTATGTCAGAGAACAGCAATGTAAGAGTCTGCTTCTTGCCTCCAATCTCCGCATTCTGGCTGTTCCTGACCAGTTGGGTCACAAGGTCCGAGGGGACATACTTCTTGAAGCTCAAGAGGCCCTGCTTCATGCCCTGGAAGGAATCCACCATGTTATCGATTTCCTTTATGCCGGAATTCGATATCACCTTACCGTCGTCAATCGCCAGCTCCTTGATGTTGTTCATCTCGGTGGAAAGCGTCTTCATAGGATTGGAAATTATGGAAGAAACAATGACAGAGATTATGATTGCGATGATTATGACCACCAGGGAGATTATCAGCACCATCCTGTTGTTCTTATAGACTATTCCCATTATGTCGTTGTCGGGTATGACCATACCGACGTTCATCGAAAGCTCCTCGTCCAGGGGCATGGAATCAACCTTGCAGAAGTAGTTCTTGCCGTCCAGCTTGAAGGAATAAATGTCCTTGTTCACCTTTCCCCTGCTGTTCTCAAAAGCCTCAGCTATGATCGGGTTTGCCTTGTCATCAACCTTCTTCATCATGTAGGTGTTGCTTCCATCCGCAGCCGGATATACGTTGAGCAGCGTTCCTATCGGATCCTCCGGCTTCATGGGCTTTGCGATAATCTGGTTGTCCTGGTCATAGATGAACAGCTCGGAATTCTCCGTGGTGGAAATCTTGCCAAGGTAAAGCGAGAGATCACGGATTCCTATGTCTATACAGGCCACGCCAAGTAATACGCCGTTTCCGTCGTATATCGGAGAGGCGCAGGAGAAGCCCGGCATGTTGTCGGTTGCGAATATATAGACGTTGGTCCAGACGGTCTTTTTATTCTCCACCGCCTTCTTGTACCAGCCACGGGTGCGGGGGTCGTAGCCTGTGTCCACCCCTTCCTCCGTGGACGGGAACGTCGCATTGTACTGTTTGTCCTCATGGACGTAGCGCGTGTACACCTTGTCCGCTGTGCGGGTTATGTAGCGCCGGGTCAGGCTTCCGTTTGGCATGCGGCGGCCCATTATCAGGTTTCCTTCCGTGTCGCCAAAATAGACCATGGCGAACTCGCCGTGCGTATGAAGCAGCTCCATGAAATAGTCCAGGGCAGCCTCTTTGTCCTCCCTGAAGTGAAATTTTTCCTCGTTCCAGTAGTGGAATGAGATGCTGTGGATCTCCTGGTCCGCAGGCGTGTAATATGCCTCCAGCTTGGTGTCAACGGACTTGAGAATCTCTGTGACCAGCTTGGACGAAACGGAATAGACAGAATCTTGCGTTCCGTGCGAGTTTATTCGTATTATGATTGCCGCCGTCGCGACGAGCAGGGCCGTATTCAGAATGACCAAGGCATCGCGGATTTTTATCTTCATTCCTCCGGAGTGCGAGTGCACAGTCCCGCTTTCCGATGCGTTGCCCACAGGAACCGTCCTGGGCATTGTGGCTGCCACAGCCGGCGAAGCAGGCATCGCCGCAGAAGCCGACATGGCAACCGGCTCTGGCCGAGCGACAACAGTTTCCGCATTGCTAGGCGCGAGCGTAAAGATGTTCTTTCCCTCTGCCGCAGCCTCTCGCAACTGGGCGTTCGCGGCTCTTTCCTCCGCAGTCTCCCTGGGCGCAACGAGCGCAGTCGTCGCTATGTTCATATAGACTATGAGCAAGGTGCGCATGGGGTCTATAAGGGAGTCAATGGCCATAAACACGACCAAGATTGACTCGACCGGAAGCCCTATAGGATCAAGTATCAGGGAAATCATGGGAAGAGTGAGCAACCCCGAAGCTCCGGCTGTCGCAGTTCCCGCGAGCAGGGAACCAATCACTATGAGTAGGAGCGACGGGAGAGGCAGGCTC
>CAMNGY010000469.1 GCA_946538795.1 uncultured Treponema sp. | reverse complement strand
AGGTGTTCATCCCCTTCTGCGTCGGCGGCGGCATCGCAACGCTCGATGACATCCGCGCCATCATCATGGCGGGAGCAGAAAAAGTTTCGCTCAACTCACAGGCAGTCAAGAACCCCAACCTGATACGGCAGGGGGCGCGGGTCTTCGGCAACCAGTGCATCGTCCTGGGCATGGATGCGGCCAGGGACGAGGCCATGCCCTCAGGCTACCGGGTCTACCTGAACGGCGGCAGGGTCGCAACGGACCGCGACGCACGGGAGTGGGCACAGGAGGCGGTCTCGCTCGGTGCAGGGGAAATCGTACTCAACTCGATCGATGCGGACGGCACGCGGAACGGCTACGAGATGAAGCTGACGCGGATGATCAGCGAGGCGGTGGAAGTACCGGTCATCGCTTCGGGCGGCGGCGGCACGCCTGACCACCTTGCCGACGTGCTCGGCGAGGGCAAGGCAGACGCGGCCCTCATCGCCTCCATGGTGCACTCGGGAGAGTACACGGTGGGCGGCATAAAGGAAGCCTTGCGAGAGAAGGGCATAGCAGTCCGCGACTAATCGGAAAGCCTGCGCTCCCTGATTAATCATCACCCGACACTATCAGGGAGCTTCCCTGATACTTGGGCAGGAACTTTTTGACCGCCCCGGTCTGAAATTTGACGCTGACGACGTACTCCCCCTCATCGGAATATCCGGCCTTGATGATATGCCCGCAACCCCAGTCATCGTGGTAAACTTCAACCCCGGGGCGGTACTTTTTAGCTATGGGGTCACCGATTACTCCGGCTCCGGGCATACCGGAATCCATGTAGAAAGACGAGGGCTTTTCGCCCAGCACGCGGACGTTACCCTCCCCCAGTTCAGACAGGAAGGGACTTGGACCTGTATAGCGGGTGCTCCCGTACAAGCGGCGCATCTGGCAGGAGGTGAAATAAAGCTCATCCTTGGCGCGGGTTATTCCAACATAGAAAAGCCTTCTCTCCTCTTCCAGCTCGTCACCGCTCTTGTCCTCGCGCGGAAAGACTCCGCTTTCCATTCCCGTTATGATGACCCGGGGAAACTCAAGTCCTTTGGTGTTGTGCAGGGTGATGAGCGTAACACGGTCACCGCCCTCCTCACCGCCTTCGCTCGCTAGGCTGCGGTCCAGCTGTATGCTGTCCATAAATGCGGTCAGCCCGTCACGCGAGCAAGGGTAAAGAACTGCGCTGTTGACCAGCTCTTCCAGGTTAGAGCTTTTCTGGGTCTCCGCTATCTCGTCCTCTTCATGGTAGTAGGCCTCCAGGCCGGACTTCTGTATGACGGCCTTTATAAATGAAGAAAGCTTTTCGCCTGCGTTAGGGCCAGTCCCCCCGGCGGCCCCAGCAAGGCCTTCCGCACCGGCGATGCCTTCCGCACCGGCGATGCCTTCCGCACCGGCGATGCCTTCCGCACCAGCAACGCCTTCCGTCCCGGCGGCCCCGGATTCTCCTTGCAGCATAGCCTCCAGTTCCCTGACTACGGAACAGAAGGCGTCCGCCCCTTCCCGTGCTTTCTTGGAAAGCTTCTGAGCCGCAAGGACGGATGTCAGTGACCGGCCATCCTGCACGTCCGCGCCTGAAAGGAGCTGGCCGCCATCTGAAACATCCGGCTCCATCCCCGCAAGCACATCTCCGCTCCCACCAGCGGCAAGGAAAGCCTCCACGACCTTGTCCTGAGTGGTCGCGCCGATTCCCCGGGACGGCTTGTTTACAATACGCCGGAACGCAACCTCGTCCTTCTGGTTCGCAATGAACGAAATCCAGGCGAGGGCGTCCTTTATCTCCTCCCTCTCGTAGAACTTCAGGGAGCCGACGATGCTGTATGGAATCTTGGAGTGCAGGAATTCCGTCTCAAAGCCCAGCGACTGGGCGTTCATGCGGTACAAGATTGCCCAGTCCGAGTAGGGGATTCCCTTGGAGTGGGCATGTTTGATTATCTGCGCGCAGAACTGCGGCTCATCGTCCTGGTTCGGAAGGAACACGAGGGCCGGCTTCTTGCCCTTGCCGCGGGCGGAAACCAGGGTCTTGCCCAGCCTGCCCTCGTTGTTGCGGACCACATTGTCCGCGCAGGAAAGAATCTCGCTCGTGGACCGGTAGTTTGTCTGCAGGCGGATAATCGTCGTGCCGGGGAACTGCTGCCTGAAGCTCAGGATGTTCTGAACGTCCGCCCCGCGGAACTTGTAAATGCTCTGGTCATCGTCACCGACTACGCAGACGTATGTCGGAGCCCCCTCCTCCACGCCGGAAAGCTTTTGCAGGAGCATGAACTGGGCGGTATTTGAATCCTGATACTCGTCCACCAGCAAGACCCGGTAGCGCAGGCAGGCATCCCGGCGGGCGGAAGCGTTGTCCCGCAGCACAAGGTAGGGCAGCATGATAAGGTCGCCGAAGTCCACGTTACCGGTCTCGCGGAGACGCTTCTGATATGCAGAATATATAGAAGGAAACTTGGGATCCTCGCTTACGGCATACAGGCCCTCGCTTTCGGGAAGCAGGCAGAAGTCCTTGGCCAAGGAAATCTTCTTGGCGGCGACCTTGGCCTGCTGCTTGGTCAGGTCT
>CAMNGY010000468.1 GCA_946538795.1 uncultured Treponema sp. | reverse complement strand
AGCTCAAGAAGAACTTCACCGTGTCCGGCACGGTATACATGATCGTCGGCGCGTCCCTGGTCGTGATGGGGCTGGCCTTCCACAATGGCTCCGCTGCCGTGCTCGTGCCCCTAGGAGCTCTCTTCATTTTCGCGGGCTGGCGTATCCGCGGCAACCTGGAGAAGGAAGAGGAGCGGAAGAAAAGGACTGCCGCGATGGGCGGGCCTGTTTCTGGTGCCGCAGGGGGCAAAAAGGCCGGGGGTGGTGAGATTTCCCCCGTCGTGGATTTGCCGGAGCTGTCGCTTGACCTGGGCTATACCCTTGTCCCGCTCGTGGACAGGGAGAAGGGAGCGGAACTTCTGGAGCGCGTCACGAGGATCCGCCGCGAGGAAGCCCTGGACCTGGGCCTTGTAGTGCCGCCCATCCGCATCCGCGACAGCATGTCCATAGACCCGGAGGAGTACACATTCAAAATCCGCGGGATCGAGGTCGGACGGGCCAAGCTCAAGCTCGGCTACTATATGTGCCTGAATACGGGAAATGTCCCCAAGGACAGGGAGCTTGCCGGCCAGAAGACGCATGACCCTGCCTTCGGCATGGAGGCAGTCTGGATTCCTGAGGAAAAGCGGGTTGAGGCGGAGAAGGCCGGCTATGCGGTCATTGACCCGCCGACGATCATCGCGACTCATCTGACCGAGATAATCAAGCGTCATGCCGCTGACATACTGACCAGGCAGACTGTCAGCACCATAATCGGCAAAATCAAGGAGACCAATCCCGTCATTGTGGATGAGGTGCTTTCCGGTGAGCACAAATTCTCATACGGAGAGATAGAGGCGGTGCTGAAGAATCTTCTTGAGGAGCAGGTCAGCATACGCAATATGGTCACAATCCTTGAGACTCTGGCAAACTTTGCCCCGATTACCAAGGATCCGTGGTTCCTTACCGAGAAGGTCAGGCAGGCCCTTGGCGCTCAGATATGCCTCCAGTATACGGATGAGAACAAGACCCTCCATGTCCTCCGTTTGTCCCAGGGGCTTTCCCAGAAGATTCTGGAGCACCGTATGGAGCAGCCGGGGCAGAAGCCTTCCGTTGCGTTTGACCCTGTTGACGGAAGGAGCTACATCAATGCGATGAGCGCGTCGATCGCGGCCGTGCGTGACCGCAACTATCTGCCTGTGGTTCTCTGCGTGGATGAGGTGCGGCAGCTGGTGAAGTCCTCTACGGACAGGGAGATCCCCGGCTTGGTGGTGCTTTCCATAAGCGAGATTATGGCCGCTGGCGGGGAAATCAAGGTTGAGACCCTGGGGGACATAGATGTACAGTAAGAATCTTATGCCTCGGACAGCTGAAGGAAAGAGTGTCGATGATGTCAAGGAGGAGTTGTACAAAAAATACGGCACCGACTATGAGATAATAGACTATAAGCCATTGGTGAAGCCGGGTTTTTTGCATCTGTACGAGCATGTCGTCTACAGGGTCACGTATTTGGTCAAGGATAACCAGTTTGATGACCTCCCTTCGGGCGGAACGGGCGAAGGGAGGCCTTCGTCGCTCTATCCTTCGCGGCCTGTGCAATCTTCCGGCGTAAGGGCTTCATTCCCCAATTCCCTTCCTCAAATGGGAAGCGGCCGTTTTCAGGCGGAAACGGCGGCCCCTTCTTCCGTGCCACAAGCCTATCAGTCCAGACCTGCATCTCCTTCGGGACAGCAGGCCGGCTCTGCTGATGATTTTGCGGCCAGCAGGAAGATGCTGTTGGACAGCCTGGGTGGGGCAGACAAGGTTACCCAGTTGAGCATCAATGCCATGTCAAAAAAATTGGACAGCATGGCTGTCCTGCTTTCCAAGGTGAGCGAGAGCACCACTGTCAAGGACGAGCATGAGACTGTTTTGAAAATAGCTTCGCTTTTGGAGCAGAATTCGTTTTCCAAGACCTATATAGAGGAGATAAAGGACAGGATCCGGGGGGAATTCAAGCTGGAGGAGCTGGAAGACGAACAGCTGGTCATGTCGCAGGTAGCAGACTGGATAGGGGAAGATATTTCCGTGGCTCCCAAGTTTCCGGGCAAGAAAAAGCCTCATGTCATAATAGTGGTTGGTCCTACGGGAATTGGCAAGACCACGACGATTGCCAAGATGGCCGCCGAAATAAAGATGTCGGCCAAAGGAAAAGACCGCGACCCGGTTATCCACATGATTACGACAGATAACGTCCGCGTCGCGGCCAAGGAGCAGCTGGAGCGTTATGCTGAGGTTCTGGGGCTGAACGTGGACAAAGTAGACTCCAAGGAGGACCTTGAGAGCCTTTTGAGCCTCTATGTGGGGGCCAAGGCGAAGGGGGACTTCGTGTTCATAGATACAAGTGGCTTTAGCCCCAATGACTATGACCACATATCCAGGCTGCAGGACATGCTTGACGTGAGGAACCTGAAGGCTGACATATATCTGGCGGTTTCGGCAACTACGAAGGGCAATGATGTTGACAAGATATTCAAGCACTATGAGCTTTTTGATTTCAGAAGCGTCATAGACACCAAGGGCGAAGAGACAGCATCTCTATGCAATGTCCTTCGTGACCTACTTGATCAGTCATTTT
>CAMNGY010000467.1 GCA_946538795.1 uncultured Treponema sp. | reverse complement strand
GCCATAGGCGGGCGAATTTCTCCAGCGTAGCGGTGTTCGTGTCGTCCTTGCTCTTTTCCTGCCGCATCAGTGTCCGGATGGTCGCGAAATATTCTGCGCTGTGGGCTTCCTGTGCTGGTATGGCGAAGATATGGGCCTTATTAAGGTCATATTGCCTCAGTATTCCTGCTACGCTGTCCGTGTCTGCTTCTATGAGGAGGATGATAGCCGGGTGGGTCAGAATTGGTTTCCAGTCAAGGACTGCCATGGCCTGGAAGATGTATTCGGCTTTCTCTTCTATTATTACAACGGGAACGGACGGATGCCGCTGGCAGAAGGTGATGGCCGCATAACCCAAGCCGCATGAGAAGAAAAACGCAGACTGCTCCCTGTCCGTGTCAAAAGCAGCGGCCTGCTGCTCAGCTTCCCGTTCCGGGTTGTATTTTGAGTGCAGCATGGTCCCGTTCTCGGATGCGGTGGGACTGCCATTTTTTGCGGGCATGACGAGCAGGGGGAAGGGGGATTTCCCTTCGGCTGTATTTGTTGCCCCTTCTGCGGCCTTCCCGGCTTCTGCGATTTTTTCTGCCAGCATGTCCGCCAGGGCAGGAAAGCGATCCCTAAAGATGCGTAAGTTGCTATTCCAAATAGAGTTCAATCGTCATCCCCTCAGAAACGGGAGTCCCTTCCGGCGGATACTGGGAAACGACCCAGCCCTCTCCGTTTATCTGGTAGTTTATGCTCGGATTGTCCAGAAGGGGCACAAGATCCCTCTTGGGCCTTCCTATGAAAGACGGAACTGAATCCGCCAGCACTATGGGTGGATTCTCCACTATTGAGACCGTTCCCGAATGCTCCACTCCGACCGCACCCTGTCGGTTCATGCCCAGATGGTCTATAATCTCGTCCGCCGCAAGGGCTATGACCGGGGCAACGATGCGTCCGGCGTATGTCTCGCCTTTTGCTTTCTCTATGACTATGTAGAGGATTATCTCCGGGTTCTCCACCGGGAATATAGCCAGGCAGTTGGAAAGGAAGTCGGTCTCGCTGTATCCTCCGTTCACGGGGTCCGCCATTTGGGCCGTCCCTGTCTTTACTCCGATCGAGATGTCCCTCAGGTTTGCCCTGTGACCTGTTCCGCTTTGGGCGGTCGTCTCCATGCAGCTGAGGATGTACTTCGCCGTGCTTGCCTTTATGACCCTTTCACCATATTCCGGAGTCAGGGTGTATTTCTCGTTCCCGTTCTTGTCGGTTATCTTTGAGATTACCGTAGGACGGACGCTGATTCCCCCGTTCGCTATGACCGAAGCGGCCTGCACCATCTGCAGGGCGTTGACGCTCAGCTCCTGTCCTATGGACATGGTAGGCTTGGTCCTGGCTGACCATGACTTGTAGCTCTCGTCCTTGATCAGGCCCGTGGCTTCTGCCGGAAGCTCCACGTTGGTCCGTGTCCCGAACCCGAACTTGTGTATATAGGAAAGAAATGTGTCCGTGTCCAGCAGCTCGCTCATTTGAGCAAGCGCGTCGTTGCATGAATACTTGAGCGCATCGCGGACGTTGACCCAACCGTGGTGCTCCAGGCAGCTTATCCGTATCAGCTCGCCCCTGTTCGTCTCCCGCTCGAAGACCCCGTCGCACAGGAAAACCTTGTTCACGTCCAGCTTGCCGCTGTCCACGTATGCCGCCGAGGTGAAAATCTTGAACACCGATCCCGGCTCGTATGCAGTCATGGCGGGCCGGTCTATCTTCTCCTCGGTTTCGGCGGAACCGTAGTCGTTCAGGTTGGCGGACGGCAGGCTTATGTACGACAGGATAGCACCTGTTTTCACGGATGAGGCTATCAGCATCATGCATTCTGCCTGTGTGGACTTCATCGTGTCCTTGGCAATCTTCTCCAGTTTGTGCTGCAGGTCCGCGTCTATCGTGAGGTAGATGTTGTCTCCGAACAGGTCCCCGGCGGCTATGTCGGTCACCATGGGCGAAAGTATGTTCTGCTGCGAGTACTCTATGCCGCTCAGGCCTTTGCCGTCGTCCCCCATGTAGCCTATGAGCTGGCTGGCCAGGTCGTTTTCCGGGTAGACCCTGCCCGGAATCCTGTCAAAGCGGGAAAAGGAAAGGTATCCGTCGTTCTGCAGCAGGGAATACAGGTCATCGTAAACTTCCTGGGAGAGCTTCTTCTTGAGGTACATGAAGCTGGATGACTTGTTCTTCATTATGCTGTCATATACGTCTACGGCGTCAAGCCCCAGCAGGGATGAGACTTCGAATGCGAAAGTGCTGACGTCCTCTGACTTTATGGCCTTAGGGGTAATCCCATAGTGATAAAAGTTCGTCTGGACGGCAAGGGGCTTGCCGTTCCTGTCCACGATTGAACCCCTTTCTACGGTCGGGGTCTTGGCCGTAAACTTGCCCTTCTCCTGGAATGCCAGCTTGGCATAGGACAGGTATATGTATATGACAAACAGCAGGACCATGGCTGCGGTCACGAGCATGCGGTTTTTGTTGAAGAAATTGTTCATTCTATGGCCTTCTTGGGTTGCATCGCCTTTGCAAGGACATTGTAGACCGGTATGAACCCGTAATCACGTGAGTCTATGGAAGATGAGACGTTGTCCCCCACGGCAA
>CAMNGY010000466.1 GCA_946538795.1 uncultured Treponema sp. | reverse complement strand
GAGTGGCTGGAGGACTATCTAAAGGCACGCCGAGGGGCACTGCTTCTGGTTTCCCATGACCGAAAATTCCTTGACAACGTGACCAACCGTACCGTCGAGATTATGCTCGGCCATATCCACGACTACAAAGTCCCGTATTCACAGTACCTTGAACTGCGCGCCGAGCGCATTGCCCAGCAGACTGCGGCCTACGAAAACCAGCAGCGGATGATTCAAAAGACCGAAGATTTTATACAGGCATTCCGCTATAAGCCCACCAAGTCCAATCAAGTGCAGTCGAGGATCAAGGCACTTGAGAAACTGGACCGGGTGGAGATAGACGAAACCGATAAAGTGCGGCTGACCGTCAAGTTCCCGCCGGCGCCCAGGTCTGGAGACGTGGTGTACAAAGCTTCCGGGCTTGTTGCCGGATATCCACAGAAGATTGTATTCAGCAACGCTGATATAGAAATACTGAGGGGGCAGAAAGTGGCTTTGGTCGGACGTAACGGAGAGGGCAAGACGACACTCATGCGCATAATAGCGGGGGAGTTGGCCCCAATGGGTGGAGAATCAAAGCTGGGTCACAACGTGGATCTTGGATATTTTGCTCAGAATCAGGAAGATATCCTCGATAAGTCCGAGACGGTCTTCTCTACTCTGGACCGAATCGCTGTCGGCGACATACGCACAAAACTGCGCGATATCCTGGCGCAGTTCCTTTTCCGCGGAGATGATATCGACAAACGCGTAAGCGTTCTTTCCGGAGGCGAAAGGGCCAGGCTGGGCATGGCCAAGCTGATGCTCCAGAACCACAATCTCCTGGCTCTTGACGAGCCGACCAACCACATGGATATCAAGTCGAAGGACATTCTCAAGCAAGCCCTCAAATCTTACGATGGCACGCTCATTGTTGTCAGTCATGACAGAGACTTCCTTGACGGACTTGTAGATAAGCTTTACGAATTCCGTGACGGAAGGGTAATAGAACATATAGGCTCTGTGGCTGATTTTTTGGCGCGCCGCAAATTGGAGGCCCTCAGTGAACTGGAGCGCAATACCGCACAGACCAAGGCAACACCTGCTCGCAGCAACAGTGTGCGGGAGGAGAATAAAGAAAAAAACAAACTCGACCGCAAGAAAAAGAACAGAATTTCTTATCTTGAGAGCGAAATTGAAAAATTGGAGTCCCGTATGGGCGAAATAGAGAAGGTGCTCTCGGCTCCCGGGCCGCAAGACGACATAATGGAGCTCACCCGTGAGTATCTGGAGCTGAAGCGCGATCTCGATGCAAAAACCGACGAATGGGGCTCATTGATAGAATAAAGTTATGAAAAAGTTGATTTTCAGCATACTATGCTGCACAATGCTCATGACGGCCGGCGCACAGGCGGCCACTAAGCAGTATAGCCGTCCCTTATCTCCTTTTTCCAGTGTCGAGATATCGGGTTCTTTCACCGTGAGTCTGGTCCGCGGGTCCGATTACAGGGCTCTTCTCTCTGTGGAAGAGGCTTATATAGACTACGTTACCTGCGAAGTAAAGGGATCCTCACTCGTGATCAGCCTGGAGGAAAGAAAAGTACCTTCAGAAATAAAGAGGCTGTTCAGGGGAAAAGGAACCCCCGACCCTGTATTCTCCGCTGTAGTTTATGTCCCTGACCTGCTGCTGAGTGTCACGCTTAGCGACAAGGCTGTCCTGACAGATACAGAAGACCTTTTCGACAAATCGAGAGTGAGTTTCTCCCTGTCCGGTTCTTCTACTGTCAAAGCCTTGAAACTCAGCTCGTTGTCATTCAACCTGACGGCCCAGAACAAGAGCGTCGCAGACTTCGACGTAACTTGCCATGAATGCAACGTGCAGCTTTCCAATTCTGCACAGCTCCATATAGTAGAGCGGGAGTCGGAACACTCTGACTATAGGCTTCAGGGGACTTCGAAGACTACGGCAATCTGCAGCAGCGAATTGCTGAAAATCTACACTAAAGGGAATTGCACAATGGTGGTTTCCGGCAGCGGAGAAAAAGCCGAGTTCGATATTAACGGCACTTCGGAGGTCGATGCTTCCGGCTTCGAGGTCCCTGAGGCGACGGTAAAAATGTCTAGCGTCTGCAAACTGACGGAGGCTGCTTACAAGTCGCTGAGAGTCAATCTCAACGGAGGCTCGACCCTGCATTTTATGAATGATCCTGCGATAACTATCGAAAACATACGTTCGGCAACCATGAGTCCTGCATACCCGGGTCGCAAAACGCAGAGTCTATGAACGAAAAGTTCGACTTTATCGACAGCATTCAGGTAACGCTGAATGCGGGCGGCATGAACACGATTAACATCGTTCTTGCCTTTGTAATGTTCGGTGTCGCCTTGGGTATCAAACCCAAAATGTTCCTGGAAGTGTTCCGCAAGCCCAAATCGGTCATTTTGGGTGTTTGCTGCCAACTTATCCTTCTCCCTCTGCTGACCTTCTTGCTTTCTCTGGCCCTCGGCAACAGCATCAGCTGGTCCATGGCATTGGGAATGATACTGGTGGCATCTTGCCCCGGAGGAAATATATCAAATTTCATGTCCTCCCTGTCCAAAGCCAATGTCGAGCTCTCAGTAAGCCTCACGGCAATCAGCACT
>CAMNGY010000465.1 GCA_946538795.1 uncultured Treponema sp. | reverse complement strand
CGGAAAGCCCCTCATTAGCGGCTCCGCTACCCGCTCTCCGTTTCGTCCTGCCGTAACAGCCAATCCATACGCTCTTCCTCTTGCCCTTTGAATAAAAAATCGGCAACTCAGCACGCAGGTATTCCACGGGAATAGCAAAATTCAACCCCTGATAGTTCGGCACACCAGCAAAGACAACAGCCTGCACGTCACCCTTGGAATCGATGAGCGGGCCTCCGGAATTACCAGCATTAACAGCGGCATCTATCTGAAAGACTTTGCCAGCGCCAAAAAGTTCCCGATCCTTGGACGAAATAATCCCACTCGTAAGCGTTCTGTCCAACCCCAAAGGAGAACCAATGGCGTATACCTTGTCACCCACATCAAGACTTTTACTGGATCCAAGCGTGAACACGTATGGAGCATCCACCTCGGTCTTGAGCAGTGCCAGGTCGACATTCTCGTCATATCCTATTATCCGTGCCGGAACCCTTGTGTCAGGATCCTCTGCAAGATATATGTACAGTCGTGCAAAGCCCCCGTATTCTGGATCCACGCAATCCGCAATCACATGATGGTTGGTTATGATGTAGCCTGCTCGGTCAATGAAAAAACCGCTTCCCAAAACGGAATCATTGTAGCCGACTCTCCCTTGTACCTTAACGCCCTTGTCTACATAGACGGTAACGGTCCCTTTCACACATCCCGAAAGGGACGTGAAGGTGCTGCCAGTAGAAGAAAGTCCCGGAACCCCATGCTGTACAGCGGCTTCCAGCTCAGGCCCATGCATCCGCAACGATGCAAGGTCCTTGTAGCCGACAGCCTCAAGGGAATTGTATATACGGAGGGCCTCAAGCCAGGATTTCTGGGATACAGCCTTTTTATACATGGACACAACCTTTGCCTCGTAGGAATCATAAAGGCTTTGTGCAGACGCGTACGTTGGGTTCGCATCCAAAAGAAGCTTGGCTCTCCACAAAGCCATGACAACCTCCCCGTCCGGGATTTTCTTTATCTGGGCAATCTCGTATGAGGCAGCGTCTTCAGACGTATACTTTCTGGAACTGGTGTCAACTCCATCCTTGGAATCATCAGGGGAAGAAGAACATGAAAAAAGAAGGAGACCACATAACAACAGTCCACCGAGGAAAGAGAACCTAAAGGACATTCTCTACATCTCCACGTCAGGAACCAACATACCGTAGCAGAATATCCCAACATGAACGGCGTGTACCCTGTCACCGTCCTTTTCTATAATTGTAGAAAGCCCCTGCGCATCATTCTTCCCGAAGTAATCCAAGGCTGCCTTGGAAAGCTTAGAAGAGCCAGCCTCCCCTATCCAGTAGAACGGGTAGGAGCTGTCCTTGCTGACGGGATACTCCTGACTTCCGCTTTTCACCAGTACAGGAATACCGTCCTTCACGGTGACGCTCACCACATTCTCCTTATATGGCAGGTAAAACATGTCGGTCTCTATTTTTTCACCGCTCTCAGGATCATAAGATGTCGCAACACGGATGTTCCAGTAACCGTCACCATCGGTATCCCAAGAGCTGATGACGGAGCCTGCGTCCATGTATTCTTCCGTGAAATCAGGGACAGTGTCCCCATTCGTATCCACCTGAACCATGCGCAAGAAGAAATCTGCACCATTCGAAGGTGTTCCAAATATATTTGTCATTATGGTCCGCTCCACTGTCCTGTCGTGGACAGCCACATCCATGTCAGAAACAGGCGCATAGTATTCCGTTGTCTCGAAAACAGAATCCCCGTCCGCATCGATTATCCTTGAAACGGGCATATTGTTCTGGAACAGCGTATGAGCATACATCTTGCCCAAATGGTAATAGTCCGCCGACTGCATCTGCTCGTCAAGAACGGTAACG
Organism: uncultured Treponema sp.; assembly: GCA_946538795.1. GTDB lineage: Bacteria > Spirochaetota > Spirochaetia > Treponematales > Treponemataceae > Treponema_D. Next base: position 742 of record CAMNGY010000465.1, on the reverse strand, counting down.
GTAATCCAAGATCCTTCCCGCTCAGCGCTCGGAACCGTAAAGCTGGAAGACGCAAGCGCCAGTTCCATCCTGTCCAAACGGCGCTCATCCACATTTGGAACCGGGAAAAAGAAATTTATCCCGCAGATTCTACTTATTATAGCGTCAGAATTCATGCTCACAGGCGTCCAGACAAGCTTTTCTCCCAGCAGGTTGAATATGTTGACCTTACGCCCATTGAAATCTTTCACAACGAAAGTCGATAGGGCGGGAAAAGACTGCCATGTGAAATCTGCCTCAAGAGCATCCAGGTAGTCGGCATCATATAGTATCCCGGAAACAGGAACACCGAAGTCACAGAAAACTTCCCATTCAAGCGCTCCGTCCTGATCATAGTCAAATGCAATGTGCTGGGGACGGCCCCTGTAATATGAGACCGTCATGTCATCCACGCCGTCACCGCTCGTGTCGGAAGTAAGTTCCCCACAAAATGCAGTAAAATATTCCTTGGCCTCCGCCATGACAGACTCATCGTCTATCATCAGCATGAAGGACCTCATGTAATCCACGTTAAGGCTGTCATCAGCGAAGGATGCTATATACTCGAACGCCTCCTTCTGCCCCATCAACCCCTCCTCAAGGGCTACTCCAGCATAAAGCGGATGCACCAGCCCCCTCGCGCTGAAAGACTGGAGCAGCTTCTTGCGCTCCTCTCCCCTGGCAAAAGATGCGGCCATTATCTCAAGCTCGGCGTCCTCACTGT
>CAMNGY010000464.1 GCA_946538795.1 uncultured Treponema sp. | reverse complement strand
TACGGCAGGTGAAGGACTCGTTTGACAACACGCACGTCGTCAGGAAGACGCTCGGACAGGGCGGGCAGGGGCTTGTCTGCCTTACGGAGAACCCGGAAATCGTGGTGAAGTTCGCGCTTAATGCGAAAGAGCAGGTCATAAGACGAGAGAAGGACAAGACAGAGTTTGACAGGAACGATGCCGAATTCATGGCGGTCGTCCACAAGCCCTTCCCGGACCGCATTCATGTCGCATATCCCATGGCACGGCTTGCGGACTATTCCGGCTACGTGATGCGGCTTATGGGGGACATGACAAGCTTTTCGGACCTTGTTCCTGTGAGCCTGGAAGGGATACAGAAGATGCCTGTGGATGGCGGCCACAGGCGGAGGCTCCTGCTCCTGTCCAAGCTCGCGGCAGTGCTTTCCAAGCTGCACGGAAACGGCATGGTCTACTGCATCCTTTCCCCGAACAACGTGTTCGTCACGAAGGACCCCGGGCTTGAGACGCAGAACGTCTGGCTCATCGACGCGGACAACGTTTTTATCCCTGGGGAGGACGCGGACAAGCTCGTATATACGCCGCGATACGCGGCCCCGGAGCTGCTGTCAGAAGCGCCGAAGCCGTGTAGCCAGAACAGCGACGTATATTCCTTTGCGACGCTCGCGTTCGAGACGCTTGCGGCTCTCCATCCCTTTGCGGGAGAGAAGGCCACGAACTGGTCTGATGACGGCGATGACTGGGATGCAAGCACGAAGGCATCCCAGTCATCGCAGTTAACCGTGGATCTCCAGTATTCTGGGAAACTACCTTGGGTGGAGGCCCCCGAAGATAACTCTAACCACACGGAGGCCGGCCTTCCCCGGCAGAATTTCCTGACGGAAGAGACCTTCGCTTTGTTCAACATGACGTTTTCGGAGGAAGGACGCGAGTCCCCGAAGAGCCGTCCCACTGCGAACCTTTGGGCACGGGCATTGGCACACTCCCATGCGGCAAGCGTCCGCTGCCCGGACTGCGGCATGAGCTTTGTGTATGACGGCACGCAGAAGTCATGTCCTTGGTGCGGCAAGGCATTGCCAAAGCTACTTGTCCTGAAAGACGAGAAAAACAGGGTCGTTTTCGCACATGAGCTTCTGCCTCCTGATACGGACAACGGTAAGCCCTTCCACCTGCCAGAGCATATTTTCGTCCCGTTCGACATCAACAGCTTTTTCCACGCTGTCATCATGGCCCGTCCCGTGGATGTGGATATGAACGGATATGCGATTGAGCTGGCATTGCGGCAGGGACAAACTGAAGGCAAGGACTTTTTCATGAGCATAAATGGAAGCGAGGAGAGAATTCTGAGCCGCTATATCCTCCCGGTAAAGAAGGATGAAAGCTGTTCTCTCGTGTGCAGGGATGCCGAAAGCGGCATCACCCGCACGCTCAAGCTCGTCATAACGGAGAAAAAATAACATGGACATATCACACATAGAAACAATTCCTTTTTATGAGAACATCTCGGCAGAACTTCTCTCCGGGCAAAAAGCAGGGGCCTTAAAGAACGGCCTGCACACCATCGTCCCCAACCCGCAGAAGGGCAAGTATATCATCCGCACGGAACAGGGAGCGGCAGAGTTCGACTTTCAGAACAAGCAGGACAAGGCAAACATTGACCTCCAGTTCTGCCGCGGTACTGCGCATATCTGCAACGTGAAATCCATGATGGATGACGGAAGCTTCTTGTTCGACCTGTATTCCTTCGCAGGGGCGGCAGAGGACTTCGGGGATATCGAAATCCTTGCGGAGGAAGAAAACCTCACGAATCTCCTGAACAAGGACAAAGCGCAAAGCGCAGAGAATTTGCGGAAAAATCTCGCGAAGGCCTGCTCAATAGAGCTTGACGGCGAGACCTATTTCATCATGCAGGGAGATTACGGTCAGAAGAAAGATGACAATGAAGAAGAAAATACTCCCGATGAGGATGCGCAGGAGAAGGCTCCTGCGGGCATGGCTTTTTCCATCCTTTGCGACTGGCACGGAAAATGCCATGCCATAAAAGTCCAGCAGAAAAAGCTTTCGCCTGCCGGGAAGGACGAATACTTCGCCGTAACGGGAACTTTTTCCCGCAAGAATATCCAGACCGCGGGCAACTTCCATCTGGTGCGGGCAAATCTTGTCTTCTCCGACCAAAAGAAAGCCGCATCCGAATACAACCTTGCGAAGCTCAAAGCCATCACCGAGAAAAGCGGCAGCTATCTAAAAGCATGGCGGGAGTACACCGGTGCGAGGGGAAACCGTATCCTGGCACAGGCCCGCATGTTCGGCGAACAGCATTATAACAGCTGTATCCCGACATCGAATGACAGCGTAAAGCTCTACTTTGAGAAAAGTTTCTCCGACAAAGTCCCGGCTTCTTCTTTTGAGGAAATCGTCCTCTGCAAAAACGGCGATCCGCTTCCGCTTTTTCTTGAGGACAAGAAATGCTCTTTCCTCGATTACTGCGCAAAGAAGAAGGAGCGTGAGGCAGAGCGCAGGAAAAACAAGTTGCCCCGGGAAGACGAGGTCTGTTGCAAAGTCAGGGACATCAGGGAAAACTGCATCGAGATAGAGCTTCCCGGCTGGAAAGACGCACCGTCCGCATCCGA
>CAMNGY010000463.1 GCA_946538795.1 uncultured Treponema sp. | reverse complement strand
GGGGATATTATGTGCGGAATCGTAGGTTACATAGGGGTCAAGGACGCTACGCCCGTCCTGATAGACGGGCTCAAGAAGCTTGAGTACAGGGGATATGACAGCGCGGGGATCGCGGTCTATGACGGCAAGGACATCCTCGTCCGCAAGGTCAAGGGGGCGATAAAATTCCTGGAGGAGAAGCTTGCCAAGGAGACCGTGCGGGGAAGCCTGGGAATCGGCCACACCCGCTGGGCGACCCACGGGGAGCCGAGCGACGTGAACGCCCACCCGCAGGTCAACGAGAGCGGGACGATCGCCGTGGTCCACAACGGGATAATCGAGAACTACCTTGCGCTCAAGTCATGGCTCCAGGGCAAGGGCATCGTCTTCCGCAGCCAGACCGACACCGAGGTCATAGCACACCTGGTCAACTACTACTACGAGAAGCACGGGGACATCTTCGCCGCCGTCCAGAAGAGCCTGGACAAGCTTGAGGGAAGCTACGCGCTCGGGGTAATCTGCAAGGACTTCCCCGACCGCATCATCGCCGCCCGCAAGGAAAGCCCCCTCATCGTCGGACTGGGCGAGGGCGAGAACTTCATCGCGAGCGACGTGCCCGCCGTCCTGCCCTACACCCGCGAGGTATACTTCCTGGACCAGAAGCAGCTGGCTGTCCTGTACGCCGACCACGTGGACCTCTTTGACGGGGAGGGCAACAAGGTCATAAAGTCCCCCTACCACGTGGACTGGGACGTCTCGTCCGCCGAGAAGAACGGATGGGAGCACTTCATGCTCAAGGAGATCCACGAGCAGCCCAAGGCCCTGACCGACACGATGCGGCCCCGCTTCGTCAAGGGGGCGGACGGCGGCATAACGGACATCAAATTCGAGGAGATAAAGGCCGGTGGGGAGGACTTCTGGAAGTCCGCCCGCCGCATCGTCATCACCGCCTGCGGCACGGCATACCACGCCGGGGTCGTCGCAAAGTACGCCTTCGAGAAATTCGCCCGCATCCCGGTCGCGGTGGACGTGGCGAGCGAGTTCCGCTACCGGAACCCGATCCTGAACAAGGACGACGTGTTCATCGTCATAAGCCAGTCCGGCGAGACCGCCGACACGCTGGCCGCCCTGCGCCTGGCCAAGTCCGCCGGGGTGCACATCATCGCGATAACGAACTGCGTCGGCTCCACCGTGAGCCGCGAGGCGGACGACATCGTGTACACATGGGCGGGGCCTGAGATAGCGGTCGCCTCCACCAAAGCCTACACGACCCAGCTCGCCTGCCTGTACATGCTCGCGCTCAAGGCCGCTCACGTCCGCGGCACTCTGGACGGCGCGGAATACGGGCGGCTCCTGGAAGAGCTTTCGGCCCTGCCGGACAAGGTCCAGAAAATACTGGAAGACAAGGCGGTCATTCAGAAGTTCGTGGCGCGGCACTTCAACAAGGACAAAGTCTTCTTCATCGGCCGCCAGTTTGACAGCGCGACCAGCCTTGAGTGCGCCCTCAAGCTCAAGGAAGTCTCCTACATGCACTCGGAGGCATTCGCCGCCGGCGAGCTCAAGCACGGGCCCATCGCCCTGATGGACCCGGCGACCCTCGTCGTCGCGACCGCCACGCAGGAAGAGATGTACGAAAAGCTTGCGAGCAACATCGTGGAGGTCAAGACGCGCGGGGCGGCAACCCTTGTCATCACGCAGGACACGACGGGGGCCTTCAAGGAGGCCGCGGACGAGATTTTCCCCATTCCGGAATGCGACAGCGCGTTCGCCCCGATCCTGTCCATCGTCCCCTCCCAGCTCTTCGCATACTACTGCGCGGTACATCGCGGGATTGACCCCGACAAGCCGCGGAACCTCGCGAAGTCTGTCACGGTGGAGTAAGCGGGGGAACCGGCCGGCAGGTACGGGCGTTTTTCGTCTCGTTCCTGTTGCTCGGGGCGTGCCCCCGGACAAAGCCCGGCCTGTCCCTTGGCGGCGGGCCGGGTATGTTCATAGGCAGGGAAATTGAAAAACGAATCTTGCCGTTATGTGATGTTCCGCAAATCTGTCTGGGCGGACAGCCTATTGACGACGGAAATTTGACGCTTACGGAAGAAGAAAAAGACGAGCTGCTGAAAGTGGAAAAAGTGCGTGAATTCCGCCTTGCAAGCAGCAGTCATGTCCGCCTACGGCTTTGACCCGAAGATGAGCGAGAGTGAGATTGTGGCGGAATTGTTCAACCCGTACGAGAAATTGGCTTGAAAATTCAAATTTCTAACCTTACACCGCAAACCGTGCATAAATATACGGCGCATGCGAAGTCCGCAGTTTTCACGCGCCTGCCCGCTCAAATATACCTGCCCGTAACGCTTTCCCCGCACGCGCGGATTTCCGCAGGGCTTCCGCAGGCGACTATGCGTCCGCCGTCTTTTCCGCCTCCCGGCCCCATGTCCACGATGTAGTCGGCAGAGCGGATTACGTCCAGGTCGTGCTCGATGACGATTACCGTCGCGCCGTTCCGAATCAAGTGGCGGAACACGGAAAGCAGGGTCATCACGTCCAGCGGGTGCAGTCCGATAGTCGGCTCGTCAAAGACAAAAACCGTGTCGCCCTGTCCCCGGCCCATCTCGCTCGCAAGCTTGAGCCGCTGGGCC
>CAMNGY010000462.1 GCA_946538795.1 uncultured Treponema sp. | reverse complement strand
CACGAGCTTTCAGCCCTGTACGACTGCGCCCACGGAGCGGGCCTTGCCGTCACGATGCCAGCCGTGTTCAAATACGTGATGAAGCACGACGTGATGCGATTCGCCCAGGTCGCCGTCCGGGTCTGGGGCTGCCAGATGGACTTCGCCCGTCCTGAGGTCACCGCGCTCGAGGGAATAGAGGCCCTGAGGAGCTTCCTCATCTCGATCGGAATGCCCAAGGATTTTGCCGGGCTCGGCGCGAAGGAGGAGGACATCCCCACGCTCGTCAGGCAGCTCTGCCGGGGCGACGGAAGGCCCGGTTACATCGAGGGTTTCGTCAAGCTGGACGAGAAGGACTGCGCGGAAATCTACCGGATGATGCTCTAGGGAGGGGTATATGGCGGCCACAAAAAAGCAGAAAGTCCTGTTCATCGGCGGGACGGGAACTATAAGCGCGGCCATCGTCAGGCGGCTCGCGAAGGACCCCGCCTGGGAAGTCTGGCTCCTGAACCGGGGGACGCGCAAGTCCGCCGTGCCGGATGGCGTGCGGACAATTACCTGCGACATCTCGGACGAGGAGGACGCGAGGAAAAAGCTTGAGGGCATGGAGTTCGACGTGGTGGGCGAGTTCATCGGATTCGTTCCGGAGCAGGTGGAGCGCGACTGGCGCCTCTTCAAGGGCAGGACCAGGCAGTACATCTACATAAGCTCAGCGTCCGCCTACAACAAGCCCGCCGCAAGCCACGTCATCACCGAGGGGACGACGCTCGCGAACCCCCACTGGGAATACTCGCGGAACAAGATTGCCTGCGAGGAATTCCTGATGCGCAAGTGGCGGGAGGAGGGCTTTCCCGTGACGATCGTCCGCCCGAGCCACACATACGATGAGAGGAGCGTCCCCCTCGGCGTGCACGGCAAGAAGGGGTCCTACCAGGTCATCAAGCGGATGCTTGAGGGAAAGCCCGTCATCATACAGGGGGACGGTTCGTCGCTCTGGACGCTGACGTACAACGAGGACTTCGCGACCGGCTACGTCGGCCTGATGGGGAACGCCCATGCGATCGGCGAGGCATTCCAGATTACGGGCGACGAGAGCCTTTCCTGGGACCAGATTTACCGGACGATCGCGGACGCGCTGGGCGTTGAGCTCAAGGCCTACCACGTCGCCTCGGACTACCTGAGCGCAGTCGGAAGCAAGTACGGATACGACTTTGAAGGCAGCCTGACCGGGGACAAGTCGGTCACGGTCGTCTTTGACAACGCGAAGCTCAAGCGGCTGGTCCCGGACATGCGGACGACCGTGCCCTTCAACCGGGGGGTGAGGATCGCGCTGGACTACGTGCTGTCCCACCCGGAGTGCCAGGTGGAGGACCCGGAGTTCGACTCCTGGTGCGACAGGGTGATCGCCGCGCTGGAAGAGAGCAAGAAGCAGTTTCAATAGGAGAATTAGGAGTGGCTGTGTATGGGAATTGATTTGAGCAAGATGCCCAGGCTGGGTTTCGGCCTGATGAGGCTTCCTGAGAAGGACGGGGCGATTGACCTTGCCCGCGTCAACGACATGGTTGACCGCTACATGAAAAGCGGCATGAACTACTTTGACACCGCGTACGTCTACCACGGGGGAAAGTCCGAGGTGGCGGCCCGCGAGTGCCTGGTCAAGCGCTACCCGCGCGACAGCTTCATGCTGGCGACCAAGCTCCCCGCATGGGAGATAAAGAAAGAGGCGGACATAGAGCGCATCTTCAAGGAGCAGCAGGAGCGGGCCGGGGTGGACTACTTTGACTTCTACCTGCTCCATTCGATCGAGGACGGGTCCAACTACGAGGTCTACGAGAAATATGACTGCTTCTCATGGGGGCTGAAGGCGAAGGAGCAGGGCCGCATACGGCACCTGGGCTTCTCCTTCCACGGGACCCCGGAGCTTCTGGAGAAGGTCTTGGACAAGCACCCGGAGATGGAGTTCGTGCAGATACAGCTGAACTACCTGGACCGGACGAACCCGGTCGTCCACTCGCAGAAGCTCTACGACATCCTGCACGCGCGGAACATTCCGATCATCGTCATGGAGCCGGTGCGCGGCGGGATGCTCGCCAACATGGCCCCGGAGATAGAGGCGAAGTTCAAGGCCCGGCAGCCGGACAAGTCCGTCGCGTCATGGGCCTTGCGCTACGTCGCCTCGCTCCCCGGCGTGATGACGACGCTTTCCGGCATGTCCACCGAGGAGCAGATGGAAGACAACATCAGGACCTTCACGGACTTCGAGCCGCTCGCCGCCGACGAGATGAAAATTATCGACGAGGTGACGGACGAGATCCTGCGCATACCCCAGATAGGATGCACGGCCTGCAAGTACTGCACGGACGGCTGTCCCATGCACATAAGCATCCCGGACGTGTTCAGGACTATCAATACCCTGCGCCGCTACCCGGACGACTGGCGGGCCAAGAACTTCTATTCGGGAGTGGTGTCGCGCGGGGGCAGGGCTGCGGACTGCGTGGGCTGCGGCCAGTGCGCGGCGGTCTGCCCCCAGCACCTGCCGATAATCGAGCTGCTCAAGGAGGCCGCGGGCATCCTTGACGCGGACGCGGGAAAGCAGGCGTGAGCGGAAATCTTCAGGCGGGCTTCGCGGACCCGG
>CAMNGY010000461.1 GCA_946538795.1 uncultured Treponema sp. | reverse complement strand
CCCCCAGCTTTTCAGCTCTCGCCTGAAAGCTTTTCATCCCGCACCTGTACGGCTGTTCCGGTCGCGCGTAAAGCCCTGCCTAGCTTGACAGACAAGGGACAACGATTTAGAATTAAAATAACATTCAGATGAGGGGAAATGGAGACTATATGGCAATTCAAATCAAAGATAACCAGCGAGAGGATACGAGCGTAAAGGCATTTCTGGAAAAGACTTTGCCTATCACAAGCCGCTTGGACATTGCGACTGGCTATTTTGAGATAGGAAGCCTCCTGCTGCTGGACGGAAAATGGCAGAACCTGGAGAAAATCCGTATCCTTTTTGGCGACGAGGTGACGGCCCGGACAAGCAGGGTGTTTGAGCAGATGCTCAGGGAACTTGAGCGCAGGATAGACAGTGGAATAGAGGATGACAAGGAGAAAGATGAATTCCTTACCGGAGTTCCGGCTGTCATAGCAGCCCTGAAAGCGGGAAAAATCGAATGCCGGGTTTTCAATCACTCAAAGTTCCATGCGAAGTCATATATCCTTTACTATAACGAGAATACTGCGAAGATTGTGGAGCAGGCCCAGAAATTGAACCCTGATGTCCAGCTGGCAAATAAATTCGCCCTTGTCGGATCCAGCAATTTCACCAAACCAGGTCTGACGCAGAATATCGAGCTGAACACGGAATTCCATGACGGCAAGGATGTCTCGGTTTTGCAGGACTGGTATGACAGGATGTGGGAGGAAGCCCAGCCAATCGATGATGCCGTCCTAAAAGTGATCGAGAAACATGTAAAAGAGTATTCGCCCTTTGATGTATACCTGCGATCTCTATTTGAGTATTATAAATCGCAGGAGCAGTCCGTTTCTGAATGGGAACAGAAAGATTCCAGGCTTTTCCCCATGCTGGCACAGTATCAGAAGGACGGGTACAATAATCTCATCAAGATTGCGAACAAGTACGGCGGGGCTTTTCTGTGTGACGGTGTTGGACTTGGCAAGACATACGTCGGGCTTATGCTGCTTGAGCGCTTTGTCAAAAAGGAGCGCAAGAATGTCGTCCTCATAGTTCCTGCCGCAGCCCGTGTTTCCGTCTGGGAAGAGAAGATAAAAGACACTATCCCTGAGATTTTTGAGGGCTTCTACCCGTTCAAGATAATCAACCACACTGATTTGATACTTGATTCCCATGCCGATGAAATAAAGCAGATTCAGGATTACGCTGAGGTAATCATCATCGATGAGGCTCACCACTTCAGGAGCCGTGCTACAAGTTCCTACCGGAAGCTGTATGAGATGATGGGAAACGGCGCGAAGAAGCAGCTGTATATGCTGACGGCTACCCCTCTGAACAACAGCTTCATGGATTTGCAGCACCTGATGGAGCTTTTTACCCGGCGCAGGGAGGATCATTTTGCCCTTCCCCCGCTCGGGATAAACAGCCTGACGGCATATTTCAGGAAGCTTGAGCAGGAGCTTCAGGAAAGCGAGTATGCCGTGAGCGGGAACATGAACACACAGGCCATACAGTCCTCCGATTTGTTTTCCAAGGATAAGCTTATCTCGGAGCTTGTGGTGCAGCGGAGCCGGGCCTATGTGAGGAAGAGCCTCTCAGGAGATTCCGAGATTCTTTTTCCGGACAGGCAGCCTCCGATTGTTGCGAACTACTCGCTCAGAAAATCATACCAGTCATTGATAGATGACTTTACGAGGGCCTTTGAGCGGAAAAACAAAGACGGAAAAACCGTCGTGCTCCTGTCCCTTGCGGTATATTCACCGTTCGGAAAGGATTATTATCATGGACCTGATGCAAACAAGCTGGTGACGGGCCGCCAGCAGCAGCTTGTCAGCCTGATGCGGCTCTTGATGCTGAAACGCTTTGAAAGCTCTGCCGCCGCGTTCCTTGAGACTTGCGTCCGCATCCTTCTCCGGCTTAAGAAATTCGTCGATGACTACAAGGATGAGGGAAGCGAACGGCACATAGAAAAATTCTATGCGAAGAACCAGGATGTCTTCGAGTACGTGGGGCAGTACCTTGCGGAGCATGGGAGCAGCGAGGAAGAAGAGGACGAGGATTTGCCTGAGTACGTCTGGAACATGGACAACTATGATATGGAAGGGAATCTCGTGAAGCTTAACGTGAAGGACTTTGACATTCCTGCCATACTTGAGGACACCATGGACGACATAGATGTCCTTGCGGGGTTCATCGACGACATCAGGAAAGTGAACCCTGATGATGACGACAAGATAAAGACGCTGATTGCGACCTTAAAAGGAGATGCGAGGCTCAAGGATAAAAAGGTCATCATCTTTACCGAGTATACTGCCACCGCGCGGTACATCGAATCGCAGCTAAGAAAGGCAGGTCTTACGCACATACAGGAGATTGACGGAAGCGCAGGGGACAAGAAGAAGGGCATTATCAAGACATTCGCCCCGTATTACAATTATGTTGACCCCGCTTCAATCAGAAAGGAGGATGAGATACGGATTCTGATTGCGACGGATGTCCTTGCGGAAGGGCTGAACCTGCAGGATGCGCAGTGCCTCATAAACTATGAGATTCACTGGAATCCCGTTCGCCTCATGCAGCGGATTGGCCGCGTTGACCGGAGACGGGATGTCA
>CAMNGY010000460.1 GCA_946538795.1 uncultured Treponema sp. | reverse complement strand
ACATTGAGCGTCTTGCCGCACTTTTAAAGGCCGCGGTCGCGGACATCCCCGTGCTGATGAAGAAGAATCAGTGCGAGAACTATTACAAGTCCATAACCCACGTGATTTTCAAACAGACCGGCTTCAGCGTGGTCTCCGAGCTGCAGTCCATAATGGGAAGGAGCGACATAACGGTGACAACGAAGGATGCCGTCTACATCTTCGAGCTCAAGATGGACAGGGGGCTGAGCTTTGACGAGGTCGCAGCCGAGGCCCTGCATCAGATAGACGCGAACGGCTACGCGGACCGCTTTGCCGTGGCGGGGAAGGCCCTGCGCAAGGTCGCCCTCGTGTTCTCCAGCGAGGGCAGGGGGCTTGTCGGCTGGAAGGTTGCCGGCGCGGAGTGAGGCTGGAGGGCATTTGAGGAATGTAGCTCCTTGCGGGAATCCGCTACGGCGGAACCAAAGAGCAGCAGGCCCGGGCTGGTGTGTGCCTGACTGCACGCCCCCGCCTTCGGTAAACTTAGCAAAAGTCCTATGAGAAATGCAGGAGTTATTGCAAAAGTCATAGGACTTATGTTAAACTGTCTGCAAATTTGGCAGGACTTTTGCAGCGGGGTGTTTATGTACAGGGAAATCATAAAGGACTTGATACGATGGAAGGACCGGCCGGGCCGGAAGCCCCTCCTCCTGAGCGGCGTGCGGCAGTGCGGGAAGACCTACATCGTCGGGGAATTCGCACGGGAACACTTCAAGAGCTATGCCTACGTGAACTTTGAGGAGACGGAGCAGTATTCCGCCATTTTCGAGTATGACCTGGACGTGCGGAGAATCGTTTCGGAACTGGAAGGGGTATTGAGGGAAAAGATTGTCTCCGGCGAGACCCTCCTTTTCTTTGACGAGATTCAGGAATGTCCTCGGGCCATAAGCTCCCTCAAGTATTTCTGCGAGAACATGGGCGGCCTCCATGTGCTTTGCGCCGGCTCGCTCCTGGGTGTCGCACTGAAGCGGGAACGGCTTTCGTTCCCCGTGGGCAAGGTGAACCGCCTGCGCCTGTACCCCATGAGCTTCAAGGAATTCGTCATTGCAAGCGGACGAAGCGACCTTGCCAGTCTGTTTGAACGCTGGCCCTCCGACCGCGCGGTTCCTGACCTGTATGCCGTTCCCATGAAGAAGCTTCTGAAGGAGTATTATGTCGTGGGGGGAATGCCGGAGGCGGTGAAGGTCTGGACGGACTCGCACGACATTGCGGCGGTCGAGGAAATCCAGAATGAAATCCTGCATGACTATGCCGACGATTTTTCCAAGCACGCGCCTCTTTCCGAAGTCCCCAAAATCAGATGGGTCTGGGATTCCGTTCCGGTCCAGCTTGCCAAGGAGAACAACAAGTTCGTCTTCTCGCATGTAAAGGAAGGGAAGCGGTCTGCGGAACTGGAGGATGCCCTGCAGTGGCTTGGCGATGCGGGCCTGATAACGCAGCTATGCCTTGTCGAAAAACCGGAGCTGCCCCTGTCGGGCTTTGCGGACAAGAGCTATTTCAAGGTATATATGGCCGACATCGGGCTGCTGCGGGCAAAGTCGAAAATCTCCGCACGGACAGTCCTTGCGGAGGACGAACTGTACATGCGCTACAAGGGGGCCTTTGCGGAGAACTACGTGCTGAATGAGCTGAAGCCGCAGGGAATCGAACCCTATTTCTGGCGGTCCGGCAATACGGCGGAGATAGACTTCATCTTTGAGCATGACGGAACTCTGGTTCCCGTGGAGGTAAAGGCCGCCGACAACACGCAGGCAAAAAGCTTCAGGCAGTTCTGCAGGCGCTACGGCCCCCGGACCGGATTCAAGCTTTCGGGGAAGAACATGGCGAAAAACGACTGCGAGGGAACGGTCGCGTTCAGCATTCCGCTGTACCTGACCTGGAACCTCCTCCACTATGCAAGGCTGTCTGATACGCGGGCAGGGGCACAGACGTAGGGGAAACCCTGTCGGGTGACCTGCACCGGCTCCGTTCCTGCGGCAGCCTGCCCACTACCCAAATTGACCAACCCATGCTATACTGTAGGTATGGAAGATACAAGGACTTACGAATACAAGCCGATTGACCAGCTGGTGTTCTCGGACGATTTCATGTTCGGGGCCGTCATGAGCGACTCTAAGATTTGTAAGAGCGTGCTTGAGCTGCTCCTGCAGGTCAAGATCGACCATGTTGAGTATCCCGAGCTGCAGAAGTCGATGAATCCTTTCTACAGCCAGAAGGGCGTGAGGCTCGATGTGTACGTTGCCGACAGTGACCGGGTCTTTGACGTTGAGTGTCAATCTTATAAGGCCGAGAGCATCGGGAAGCGGGCGCGCTACTATCAGTCCATGCTCGACATCGGAAGCCTTGCGAGGGGGGCGAGCTACTCCGAGCTTAAGGAGAGCTATGTCATCTTCATCTGCCTGAGCGACCCGTTCGAGAAAAATCTTCCAATCTATACCTTCGAGCGGAAGTGCAGGGAGTCGGCGGATGTGGAGCTTGGTGATGCGACCCACCACGTCATGTTCAATGCGGCGGCCTACGAGAATGCGACCGACCCTGAGATAAAGGCGTTCCTTGCGTTCGTGAAGGACAACAAGGCTGAATCTGACTTGACAAGGGAGA
>CAMNGY010000459.1 GCA_946538795.1 uncultured Treponema sp. | reverse complement strand
TCCAGCAGCGAGGCAAGCGCTGTGGCAGCGCTGAACGGAAAAATCAGCTCTTGACAGCAGACAGGTAATGTGTTACATTATAAATGTGTAATACGTTACCTGTTTTATATATTAGTCCGGAGCACCGCAGATGGGTTTTACTGAAGAGATGAACATGAGCAATGTCGAATTCAAGGACATGCCGCCACAGGCCTTTCTTCTGGGACTGTTAAGCGCATTTGACAACAGATATCAGGCTGCGGCAGATGCGTTTTTCAAGGAGATTACCTGGAAACAGTTCTTTGCAATCATCTGCATCAATCTCTGTAAGGAGGCACCGACCATAAATGAACTGTCCGATGTAATGGGAAGTTCACATCAGAATGTAAAGCAAATCCTGCTCCGGCTTGAAGAAAAGGGCTTTGTCTCGATGCTTGCCGATGCTAAGGACAAGAGAAAGCAGCGTATCAGTGTAACGGATGCAGCACGAGCATTTTTGGAGGAACATGATAACAACGGAGCACAGAGCAGCTACATCATCGGGCGCATCTTTGAGGGAATCGAAGAGAAGAACCTGATGACCACCATACAAACAATCATGAAAATGGAAAGGAACCTGAGCAAACTATGAAAACACTTATCATCTACACGTCACAGACAGGATTCACAAGGAAATATGCCCAGTGGATCGCAGAGAGGATGCATGCAGACCTGCTGGAGCTTACGGAGGCCCGGAAGAAGGCTGCGGAGTTCTTCGGGGAATATCAGGCGATTGCTTACGGCGGATGGGCAATGGCAGGAACACTGGTCAAGTTAAAATGGTTTCTTGACAAGGCTACTGCATGGAAAGGCAAGCGCCTTGCGGTGTTCTGTGTCGGAGGAAGCCCACAGGACAATCCGGACGTAGAAAAAATGCTCGGCAAGCTGCTACAGATGATCAGAGGCAGTACATCGCGGCGTTCTATTGTCAGGGCGGTTTCAATTATGAGAAAATGAATCTCCCTTCAAGACTGGCCATAAATATGTTCGTCGGGATGCTGAAGAAAAAGAAGGATGCGACTGAGGCCGAGAAGACGATGGCTCAGATGATTTCTTCTTCCTACGATATTTCAGACATACAGTACACCGATCCCATCGTGGACTACCTTCAAGGCGGGAAATAGCCGTATACGAGTCTGCCCGGGGCAAAACTCCTGCTCGCGGTAAGGTGACAGGCGTTCCATGCGTGTATTTTACACTTTTCTTGACGACTTTCCGCGGACAATATGAGTATAACTCGGACAATATGCCTCCTGCTGTTTTTTCAAGTATGACTTTAGTGCATACGTTTTGCGTTTGTGATACAATTTAATTCGTGCTCTTTGAGCATCAGTCGTGCTTTCAGGGGCTTCCTGATTTTGGGATGCATACACTTTATAGGAGGAAAGAACTATGCAGGAAGTAAAGGGGAAATTCAACAGTGCGAAGGTGTTCACTGCGGACGTGGACGAGAAGTCCCTGGAGCAGATAAAGACCCTTTGCGACCAGCCTTTCGCGGAGAGCTCCAAGATACGGCTCATGCCGGACGTGCATGCCGGGGCAGGATGCACGATAGGCACGACGATGACAATCACGGACAAAATCTGCCCCAACCTCGTAGGCGTTGACATCGGCTGCGGGATGGAGACGATTGTCTTTCACGCGGACTCCCCGGTAAGCCGAGGGTTCGACCCGGAAAAGCTCGACAAGTGCATCAGGGGTAACATACCCTCCGGCTTCGCCATACGGAAGTTCCCGTACAAGTTCGTGGAGGAACTGGACTGGGACAAGATACGCGGGAAGTACGACAAGAACCGCGCCCGCATGAGCTTGGGGACCCTCGGCGGCGGCAACCACTTCATCGAGGCCGACCGCGACGAGGACGGGAGGCTCTACATCGTCGTCCACTCGGGGAGCCGGCACGCCGGGCTTGAGATTGCGGAATACTATCAGTCTGAGGCGTGGAAGCAGCTGAACGGGAACCGCGACGCGGACATCGCCGCATTGATTGGCTCGCTGAAGGAGTCCGGCCGCGAGCAGGAGATAGAGGGCGAGCTTTCGCGCCTCAGGGCGCAGCGCCTGACCGGCGTGCCCGAGAGCCTGGCGTATGTTACGGGGAGCCTTTTCGACGACTACATCAACGACATGCGGATAATGCAGCAGTTCGCCATGCTCAACCGCAAGGCTATGATACAGACAATCTGCGTGGGCCTGCGCGCCTCGCAGGACGAAATTGCCGAGCAGTTCACGACGATACACAACTACATCGACCTGGACAGCATGATCCTGCGCAAGGGGGCGGTCAGCGCGAAGAAAGGCGAGAAGCTCCTCATCCCGATCAACATGCGGGACGGCAGCCTTGTCTGCGTAGGCAAGGGCAACGAGGACTGGAACTGCTCCGCACCGCACGGTGCAGGGCGGGTGATGAGCCGCGCGCAGGCAAGGCGGGATCTTGAGCTTGCGGATTTCAAGAAGCAGATGGAGGGTATATACTCCACCACGGTCGGCATGGACACGATAGACGAGTCGCCCATGGCATACAAACCGATGAAAAGCATCATGCAGAACATCGGGCCGACCGCCGATGTCGTCAAGGTCATAAAGCCCGTCTACAACTTCAAGGCAAGCGA
>CAMNGY010000458.1 GCA_946538795.1 uncultured Treponema sp. | reverse complement strand
CAAATATTTTCCCATCCACGACACTCGTTGTCATGGGTGGGGCAGTAGAATGAAAATTGAAGTTTTAACACATACAAATACAGGAGCAATGCAATGATACAGAAGCAAAAAGAATATGCGGGCTACATCTCGGATGCAATCGGCGCGCTGAAGTCCCAGTTTGTGGAGTTGCCGACGGAAAAGCTTGAAGCCGTGAAGCAGAGCGTGGAGGGGCAGGAGCTGCTTGTCCCGGTGATAGGAGATTTCAGCGCGGGCAAAAGCTCCCTGCTCAACAGCTTCCTGGGCGGAGACAAAATCCTGCCTACGGACGTACGGCCGGAGACCTCCCTCGCAGCGGAGCTGCGCTTCGACACGAACGAGCGCATAGAGGCGGTCGCGGACGGGAATGTCGTCAGAACATACGGGCTGCAGGACTTTGAGGAGATAAAGGCCCATGCCGCGGAATACAGCTACATCAAGGTATACCTGAACAACGAGCGCGTCCGCTCCGTGGAGCCCCTTGTCCTTGTGGACATGCCCGGGTTCGAGTCGCCGGTGGAGCAGCACAACAAGGCGATAAACGTCTACCTCTCGCGCGGGGCGCACTTCGTCGTCCTTGTGAACGCACAGGACGGGACGATGCGCCGGTCTGCGTTCAGGAGGCTGGGCGACATACTGGAATGCGACAGGGATTTCTCGCTCGTCATAAGCAAGTCCAACCTCGTCTCCCCGGACAACCTGCAGGCGGTGAGCGAAAAGATTGCCGAGCAGATAGACAATGAGCTGGACGTGCAGAAGACTCCGGTCTCGGTGGGCAAGGACGGTGCCGAGGCGTTCGCGAGGATTATAGAGTCCCTGAACCCGGACAGCCTCTTCTCCCGGATAACCAGGCCGATGGTCAAGAATGCCCTGTACGAGGCAAAGTCGTCCGTCAGCATCAAGCTGTCCGCGCTGGAACGCAGCGGCGAGCAGAACACGGAGGCCATTGACAAGCTTAAGGAAGGGCTCAAGAGAATTCAGGAGCGGGAGGCCAGGCTCCTGAAGGAAACCCAGTCCCCCGAGCAGATAGGGTCACGGGTGCAGAGCATCATCAGCAAGCTGGGGCAGAACCTGTCCGCCTCGGTTGACACGCTGACGGGCATAGCCGCCAAGCAGGGGCCGGACGCAGTGTCGCGGGAAGTCTCGGATATCATACAGTCCACGCTGCTGCCGCTGGTAAAAAGCTCCGTCACGGACATGGCGGTATCCATCGACAGCAAGTTGAGCGAGGATCTGAAGGATGTCGGTGCCGCGCTCTCAGGCTACTCACTGGACGGGGACTTCGTCGGGAATGCGTCCGAGGGCATAAAGACCTTCCTGCAGGATTCCATGACCTCGCTGAACGGTGTGGTTGCGCAGCGGAAGTCCATGAAGAACAGGTCGGAAGTATACAATGCCATAACCGGCATCCTCGCTATAACGACCAGCTTCTTAAATCCGATCGCGGAGCTTGCCATCGTGTTCCTGCCCCAGATTGTCGGCATCTTCACGGAGGCGGCACGGAAACGCCAGCAGGAGGAGGCGGAGCGGCAGCGGATAGAAAACATCCGTTCGGCAATCCTGACCCAGGTCATCCCCAGCCTGAAGCGCGACATGCAGCCCAAGGTGAAGAAAATCCTGGAGGACGAGGCGCAGAGCCTTGTCACCCAGATAACGAAGGAATACGAGGCAATCCTTGACTCCAAGCAGAAGGAGATAGCCGCGGCGGAGGCGGAGCGGCAGGCGCACATCGACGAGCTGAACGCGAAGGTTGAGGCCATCCGTGCCGCGAAGGAAGTGGTCGAGGCCGCATACAATGCGGTATGCCAGAGTAACTAAGCCTGAGGAGACGAAGATGGCGAACATGACAAACATGACAATCGAAGAAATTTGCAAAGTCCGCGAGGACATAAACAAAGTCGTTGACGCGCACCCCGACGAACTCAAGGAGACGTTCGCGACGGCCCTGCAGGAGTGCGGGGACCTGGGGGACGCGGACGAAATCCGCAGGCAGTACGACGCACTGGTCGTTCCCGGCCGGCAGCTGCACATCGGAATCGTGGGCCGCGTGAAGGCGGGCAAGTCCTCCATGCTGAACTCCCTCTTCTTCGGTGGCAAGAACGTCCTGCCCAAGGCCGCCACGCCGATGACCGCCGCCCTCACCAAGCTGCGCTACAGCGAGAAGCCCGTGGTCAAGATTAACTTCATCGACGCGAACGACAAGGCCAAAATCGAACAGAAGGCCGCGGATTACAAACGCCTGTTCAACAGCAAGGTGGAGGGCATGCTCAAGGACAAGCGGGAACGTGCCGAGCTCAAGAAGCAGCCCTTCGACGAGGCGGAGCAGCGCAAGAAATGCGAGAAGAGCGCGAGGAGCGACCTATCCGAGAACAACGTCGTCCTTGCCGGGGCGGCGGAACAGGCGGAGATGCTCCAGAAGGCCTCCTCATCCGTGCTGCAGATGCTGGGAAAGTCCGTGGAGAAGGAGCTTGACCGCATAGAGGATGTGGCGAAGGAACTTGCAGGATATGTCGGTGCGGACGGGGCGTATACGCCCATTACGAGGGATGTGGAGCTGGACTTCCCCTTTGACGCGCTCAAGGACATCACCGTGGTGGACACGCCCGGATTCGA
>CAMNGY010000457.1 GCA_946538795.1 uncultured Treponema sp. | reverse complement strand
TCCCCCAGATGCTATAATGACCATGATGAGAGAAATTACGCTTGGCAGCACGGGGATAACTACCCCCCAGAACGCATTCGGTGCCCTCCCCATCCAGCGGGACAGCACTGAAAAGGCCGTCGCCCTCCTGCGCAGGGCTTATGACGGCGGCATGACCTTCTTTGACACGGCCCGCCTCTATTCCGACAGCGAGGAGAAAGTCGGGCTGGCCTTCCTGGGGATGAGGGAGAGGGTCTTCATAGCAAGCAAGACGATGGCGAAGACCCCGGACGACTTCCGCCGCGACCTTGAGAGCTCGCTCGCAAAGCTTCGGACTGATTACATCGACGTATACCAGTTCCATCAGGCGGGGCAATGCTACCGGCCCGGCGACGGGACGGGAATGTACGAGTGCATGGAGGAGGCAAAGCGGGAAGGGAGAGTCCGGCACATAGGGATTACCGCCCACAAGATTTCCGTCGCCGAGGAGGCTGTACGCTCCGGCCTGTACGAAACATTGCAGTATCCCTTCAGCTACCTTGCATCCCAGAAGGAAAAAGACCTTGTCGCCCTCTGCCGGGAAAAGAATGTCGGCTTCATCGCGATGAAGGGGCTTGCGGGCGGCATCATTACGGACAGCCGGACGGCCATGGCCTTCATGGCGCAGTACGGAAACGTGCTCCCCATCTGGGGTATACAGCGAGAGACGGAGCTGGACGAATGGCTTTCCTATATGAAGGACACCCCGGCCATGACAAGGGAGCTTGAGGCTTTCATAGAAAAGGAGCGGGCAGAACTTGCGGGCGACTTCTGCCGGGGCTGCGGCTACTGCATGCCCTGCCCCGCCGGAATCCAGATAAACAACTGTGCCCGCACCTCCCTCCTTCTGCGCCGCGCGCCGTCTGCCGCCTGGCTCACTCCCAAATGGCAGGAGGAGATGCGGAAGATTGAGGGCTGCCTGCATTGTGGCAAATGCGCGGCCCGCTGCCCATACGGACTGGACACGCCCGCCCTGCTGCAGAAGAACTGGAAGGACTATCAAGCCGTCCTCGCCGGTCAGGTCAGCGTGGGCTAGATACTAGGCCCCCATGTCCCGCTTGAGGGCGGACAGGACCTCGCGGAGGCCGTCCGGAATTTCCGCCGGGGAGGGGTGCCCGCTGTCAGGCCGGCTGCCAGAAGGAACAGGCCGTGCACCGCCAGCAGCCGCCCGTGCCAAAGCCTCCTCCTCCCTTTCGACCCGCCGCTCGGCCAGCCCCCTGGCCTCGTCAGCGCTGTAGGAAGCCCCGGTAACGTTGCCTCTCTTGCCGGCAACGCGGAACGCCAGCGTCTGCACGCCCATGCCCCGGGCGTACATGGACAGGCCCTTGAGGATGTAGTTCTTGCGCAGCTGCAGCAGCTCAATCCAGCCGGGATGGTCGGCTTCCACAAGCAGGACGCCGTTCTTCAGGTCCACTATGCGGGAATGGGCGGCAAGGTTAGCCCCCTCGTTGGGGTTCGTGCCGCTCTTTATGCTTAGCATGATTTTGCGCCAGACGGCAAATGCGTCCAGCGCCTGCCCCGCGTCCTGGGTGCGCAGGCCGTCAAAGACCCCGCCCAGGACGGAAGAGATGTCCTTTATCTCGTGTTCGTTGTCAGACACTCAGACGTACACCTCTTCCTTTGAGGCTGTCTTGTTTCCTGATTCCTCCAGAACCGTGCGGCAGACGCGGAAGCCCAGCGTGCTGCTCTTTCCGGCAGGTCCGCTCGCGCTGCGGAAGTAGACCGTGCACTGCTGGGGATCGTCCAGCCAGCTGCCGCCGCGCTTTACGTGCGTGTCACCTATGTTTGAGCCGTGCGGGTTCGTCATGGCCCGTATGGGCAGCTCGCCCATGTAGTCCCAGCACCACTCGGCGACGTTCCCGCACATGTCGTACAGGCCCAGTCCGTTCGGCTTCTTGGTCGCGACGTCATGGGTCGTTGCATTGCTGTTCTCGCCGTACCAGGCCACCTCGCTTATGTTGCTCCCGCCGGCAAACTGGTTTATGTCCGTGTCCTTGCCTCCGCGCGCCGCATATTCCCATTCGGCCTCGGTGGGCAGGCGGTAGCCGTTCGCGGTGAAGTTGCAGACGACGCGCTTCCACAGGGGGCTCTTGCTGTCGAACTTGGTCAGGTCAGTCGCGTTGCCTATGCTGAAGCAGGGTGTCAGGCCGGACTTGATGCTCAGGAAGTTGCAGTAAATCAGGGCCTCGCACCAGTTCACGCATTCCACGGGCCTGTCCTTGCCGACCAGCTTGGAGGGGTTGCTGCCCATGATATACTCGTACTGCCGCTGGGTTACAGGCGTCACGCCCAGCTCGAACTCAGTCAGCGTGACCTTGCGGTTAATCTCGTTGAGCCCCATCGGGAAGGTTCCCGACGCGATCTTGATAAGGGAGGGAACGTCGCTGCTGGCGACCGCCGGAGCCTGGGCAGCCCCGCCCGAAACAGGAGTGCCGCAGTGCGGGCAGAACTTGAACTCGTCCGCGACATCGGCTCCACATTTACTGCAAACCATATCTTTTACCTCTGGTGTCTTCTTCTATAAATTAGAGACATTATAGCACAAGCTTGGCAAAAACGAAAGAATCGGATTGACTTTTTTGTAAAAAACAGGAAAATAGGAGGAAGGTAGCCC
>CAMNGY010000456.1 GCA_946538795.1 uncultured Treponema sp. | reverse complement strand
ATCCCAAGGTCGTCCGCATCGCCGCCTACTTTGCCGTCATCCTCTCCTTCTGCCAGAAGTTCGGCGCGATCATCCAGACAATCCCCAACCCGGTCCTGGGAGGCATCTGCATCCTGCTCTACGGGCTGATTTCCTCGTCTGGACTCAGGACCCTCGTCGAGGGCGGCGTTGACTATCAGGACAAGCGGAACCTGACAATCTCGTCGGTCATCCTTGTCATCGGAATCGGAGGCGGCGTGCTCCAGTTCAGCGTGGGCGAAAGCTACACTTTCAGCCTGGGCTCGGTCGCACTTGCGACGGTCGTGGGCATCCTGCTGAACCTCGTGATTCCGCAGGATGAGAAGAAAAAATAAAAAAAGGTCGTCCTCTAAAGCCGGGCG
The DNA here is from genome assembly GCA_946538795.1 of uncultured Treponema sp. Classification (GTDB taxonomy): domain Bacteria; phylum Spirochaetota; class Spirochaetia; order Treponematales; family Treponemataceae; genus Treponema_D. Next base: position 2,260 of record CAMNGY010000456.1, on the reverse strand, counting down.
GTCGGTAAGCTGAGGCGTATAGCCTTGTGCGGGCAGGAGGCCGCGCAGTCCATGCAGCGTATGCACTCCGTTCCCGCGATAAAGCCCGATGGCTCTGCCTCCCGCACGGGGTCCAGGTCCATCGGGCAATTTTTTGCGCAGGCACCGCAGCGGGTACAGGAATCTTTGTCCAGCGATATGCGGGTCAGGCTGACCTTGTTCAGAAGACCGTATACCGCGCCGAGCGGACAAAGGACCTTGCAGAAAAAACGGGAGACAAAGACGCTCGCAACCAGAACGAGGACAAGGACAGCGGCCTTTATGGAAAACAAGAGGCCCAGGACAGACCGCAGTTCCGGGTGGGAAAGGAGCAGGGGCAGGCCCCCTTCCAGCGTCCCCGCCGGGCAGATATATTTGCAGAAGGCAGGATCTCCCGATCCCGCGAAATTCGTGTCCGCGACGGGCAGGACAAGGACAAAGACAAGCAAGACGGCGTACTTGACGTAACGGAATGGCCGGGGCAGTCGGAACTTGCGGCCCGGTATCTTGTGGAGCAGCTCCTGAAGGAGTCCGAAGGGACAAAGGAAGGCGCATGCCGCCCGCCCGATGACAAGTCCTATGGCAAGAAGCAAGCCGATCACATAAAAGGAGAAGCTGAACCGCGAGGAGCCTCCCACCGCCTGCATCGCCCCTATCGGGCAGGAAAAGGCGGCGGCCGGGCAGGAGTAGCAGTTCAGCCCGGGCGAGCAGAAGCTTTTCCATTTGCCCGTATAGAGCCTCCCGCCCTTGAAATTCGCGACGAAGGGATTGCATGCAAGGAAGGCTGCCAGCTGGAGCATCTTGCGGGCAAGGGGAAATTTCATGAGCCTCACGATACCCCCTAACCCAGTCCTATGCATTCCATGCAGATTCGGACAGCTTTCCTGAGGACGACAGGGACTTCTCCGCGCACAATCCCACAGGCTATGAAAGATATGGCACAAAGAAAGACCAGGAGACTTGCAAACAGGCGGACTTGCGGCCGAAGCCTATTTCTTCTGGAGGCAGGCATCGACGGCCCTCTTGTATTTCCTCACGTCGGCCCCGACAATCGGGTCGCCGATTATGTTTCCCTTGCCGTCAACAAGGAAGGTTGTGGGAACGAACTGTATTCCTGACAGGAACACCTGAAGGTCATCGGATGCGAGCACGTTCGTGAAGCGTACGCCCGCCTTGTCCAGGATGTCCCGGGCTTCCTGGATACCCGCCGCGTCGTCGGGCGAGCTCACGTCGCAGACAAGCCCGACCAGCTGCACCCCGGCAGGAAGGGAGTCGCTCCATTCGGCAAGCTCCGGCAGCTCCTTTATGCAGGGACCGCAGAAAGTTCCCCAGACATTGACTACCGTTAGGTCAGCCACAGAGAAAAGCTCCTGCGACACAGGCTTTCCCTGCACGTCGAATGACTGGAAGTCTGGGACGGATGCAGGCATGGCGGAGGAAGCCGTCATAGAGGAATCCTCCATGTCTATGAACCTGACCTTGCGGAAAGCCTTCTCCACTTCCCTTGCGCAGTCCTCATACAGGCTCTTCTCCTCGGCATCCATCCCGTCGCTGTCAAGTCCGGTCCGCCCGTAGCTGGCAAGGTACACGTAGTCATTGCGGCTTCCAATCTTCTTCATCCCGGCATAGGGCTTTCCGTCCAACCCTCCGTCCCTCACCGCATCCTCGTATTCGGCTTTGGGGACGGCATAGGCTACGGCTAACTGACGGTAGTGCAGCATGGCCCGCTCCATGAATCCGTCGAACATCTCCTCCGTCATCTCCCCGTCCGCGACCTTGCCCATCTCCTCGTTCAGGGCTTCCAGGGCCGGAATGTACTGGAAGTAAGCGTAGAGGGCCGGATACTCGCTTTCCCCTCTGCCGAACGATTGAAGGAGAAGGCCCTTGTCCACGTAAGACCTGTCAACAGGAAGGCTCATCCCGCAGGAGGCGAAATCTGTATATTCGGCCTTGTCCTGGCTGCAGGAGAGGCATAAAGATGAAAAAACTAACGAAAGTAATGAAACGGAAAGAAACTTGGCCCGGCGCAGTCCCGGCCTCTTGCTATGAACCATACTGTATAACTCCAAAAGGCCGTCAGTTACGGCCCTATCTTTTTATAGTAAACTACAATGCGCCGACGTGGGTTACACTGACCGCTAAGCAATCTCCATCCCGAACACGGCCGCCACATCCCCGTCGTCCATGATACGCGGGCTGGGCCTAGTGGCGTTCTCTATCATGCTCTCAATCCTGTCCTTGA
>CAMNGY010000455.1 GCA_946538795.1 uncultured Treponema sp. | reverse complement strand
ACGTCCCTCGTCTTCGGCGGTAAGGCCGATGTCGTGCATACCCAGCAGTACCTGAACATGAAAGCCGGGCTTGACAAGCACCCGCTGGTGACGGAAAAACTCGTGAGGGCATACAGGGCCGCGGGGCTGGAGCCGGTATTCAAGCCCATCCGCGGGGGAACTGACGGTTCCAGGCTGACGGAGATGGGAATACCCACTCCCAACATTTTTACCGGCGGCCACAGCTACCACTCGCGCTACGAGTGGGCCAGCCTGAAGCAGATGATCCGCGCCACAGAAGTGCTCATACAGCTCGCGCAGGCCTGGGCGGACTGAGGACAGGGGCCTGTCCGGCACGTGAACACGGCCCTGTCCTAAAGCCTGTTGATTGAAACATTTCCCTTTATGCTATAGAATGGCCTCATCTTATATGGGTAGGGGAATGCTATGCCATCAGGGGATGAAGGTAAAGGCTCATCATATATAATAGAAAAGAAGCTTAAGGAACTGCTGGACGCACTGAGCCGGCAGGACATACAATACGAAAGCACGGGAGGGCTTTCCCCGGAATCCGTCACGGTGCGGGGCCTGGCCTTTGACAGCAGGTCGGTCAGGCCGGGGGATCTCTTCTTTGCCCTTCCCGGCACGCACACGACGGGCAACGTGTTCATCGCCGACGCGCTCAAGGCGGGCGCGGCCGCCATAATCTACGAAGGGGACTACAGCCCGTCCGGCACGGAGCAAAGCCAAAACAATACGGACAGAAACCTGTCCGGCACGGAACGCGGCGGAAAAGCCTTCATCAAAGTGCCGTCCGCCCGCTTTGCAATGTCCCCGATCTCGGCGGCCTTCTACGGCAACCCATCGCATAAGCTGGGAGTTATAGGGGTAACAGGAACGGAGGGCAAGTCCTCCACGGTCGCCTTCATCTGGCAGCTGCTCAGGCTGTCGGGCCACAAGGCTGGCTTCATCTCCACCGTCCAGTATTCCCTCGGCGGGGAGGCCCAGGACAACCCGGAGCACCAGACCACGCCCGAGGCCCCCATCGTGCAACGGAGGCTCTACGAGATGGTCAGGAACGGCTGCGAGTATGCGGTAGTGGAGTCCTCCTCGCACGGCCTGAGCCCCAGGACAAACCGCCTGGGCGATGTCGCCTTCGACTGCGCTGTCTTCATGAACGTAACTCTGGAGCACCTGGAATTCCACGGAAGCTGGGAGCAGTACAGGGACGACAAGGCAAACCTGTTCCGCGCGCTGGACAAATCCTGCCACACCAAGACGATACGCGGCACGGAGAGGGAGCTTCCCTCGTTCGGCGTGGTGAATCTGGAAGATCCCGCCGCAAGCTACTTTGCCGCCGCAACGAAAAAGAAGGTTGTAGGCTTCACTACCGAAGGCAAGGCCGGCAAACAGGCAGGCGAGGAGCTGGACGCGACGCCCCTGCCAAAGATTCCCGATGACATGCCCTATCTCTCCGGGCGCAACATAGCGGCGGCCAGCTTCGGCCTGTCGTTCAGCATACACCGCTTCGAAAACCACGAGTCCCTGGCGGACGGCGACCGGGTGCTTCACGTCAAGGCACCCCTGCCAGGCGCGTTCAACGCATACAACATCATGGCGGCCCTGCTCGCCGTATGCGGCATGACCGGCCAGGACCTGGGGCAGCTCTCGCAGCTGACGGAGCGGCTCACCCCGGTCAAGGGGCGGATGACAGTCATAGACAGGGGGCAGCCTTTCGAGGTCATCGTGGACTACGCCCATACGCCCTCATCCTTCGAGACTATCTTTCCCCCGGTCAGCAAGAGCTGCCAGGGGCGCATGATATGCCTCTTCGGCTCAGGCGGAGAGCGGGACGTGAAGAAACGCCCCCTCCAGGGGGAGATTGCGGCCCGCTTCTGCGACATCGTGATTCTGACCGATGAGGACCCGCGCGGAGAGGACAGGATGGCACTGCTGGAACAGATTGCCGTTGGCGCACGGAAGGCCGGCAAGAATGACGGGCAGGACCTTTTCTTTGAGCCTGACCGCCCCAAGGCCATAAGGCTCGCTTTCTCCCTGGCAAAAGAAGGCGACATCGTCCTGCTCCTTGGCAAGTCGCATGAGAATTCGATTATCTACAAGGACCGGGTCATGAAATACGATGAGATCAGCGAGGCGGGCAAGGCCCTGGCCGAGATGGGATACAAGGCATAAACGGCATACACTTTATTATTCAAGGAAGGAACACACTATGAACATAGTTTTGCTATACGGCGGAAAAAGCGGAGAGCACGAGATTTCGCTCCTGAGCGCGGCGGCGGTCGCGAGGAGCCTGGACAAGGCCCATCAGGTCAGGCTGATTTCAGTCGGCAAGGACGGCAGATGGTACCTGGAGGACGACTCAGTCCTCGGGCAGCTCAGGGCAGACCCCAAGGCAAAGCTTTCGGTCCACGCCGACAAGTCGCGTCAGGTTTCCGTAATCCCCGGCGGCGGCAAGGAAGGGGCCTTTATTGCGGGCGGAAAGGCGCTTCCCTGCGACGTCGCCTTCCCCGTCATGCACGGGAGCTACAGCGAGGACGGGAGCCTTCAAGGACTGCTGGAGATGGCGGGTGTCCCCTACGTGGGATGCGGCATCCTCGCGTCGGCCCTGGGAATGGACAAGGAGAGCGCGAAGCTGATGTGG
>CAMNGY010000454.1 GCA_946538795.1 uncultured Treponema sp. | reverse complement strand
TGGCATGCTTACAAGAACCTTTGCCTTTCCAGCGGCCTGATTGTTTACGCTTCCGCCACCCATTGCAGGAAGTTCTGCCTTATTTGTGTTGGGAACATTAAATGATGAAGTATTGAAAGACTTTGTTCCTGTTGCCTTTGCAATCTGCTCTACGCGTGAATAGGCATCCGGAACCGATTTAAAGGCGTCGACAAACTGGAGCTTATTTGATGAGTCAATGAAAACTGCGACGGGCAGATGTACGGTAGAACTTGAGAGTCCTGCCTGTGTCATGTACTTCTGTACGAGGGCACGGTTTTCGGAAGCATCCTGAAGGGCAACATACTGGCTTACACCAGCACTTTCAGCCGCCCCCTTTACGCTGTTCTTTACGCTGCTTCCGTTCTTGTCGCCGGCATCAACAAAAAACAAATCAACATCATTGAATTTATTTGAATAAATCGCCAAGGAACTAAGAGTTGAATATAAGTAGTCCTTGCTTCCGTCAATGAATACCAAGACCTTGGGCTTACCTGATGCCACATTGTCGTTCTTGCTTCCGTCTGCCATATTAAACTGGGCCTTGCTCAGGTTCTGTGCCTTAAAATATGATGAATCAGACAGATTTTCAATCAGATTGAATTCCGTGCTGTAGACAATGCCGCTCTGTACGCCAAATTTAAGAATCGCACCAGCCTGTGACGTTGAGGACGGGGTATAGGACAAATCTTTTCCTGAAACAAGAGGCTGGTCTCCCAAAGTCATTGCCACGCCCTTTGGTATGGTAAAGTTGAAAGCATACGTCTTGTTTCCTGCAAGGGTTCTGGTCAACGACAGTTTGTTGATTTTTACGCCGCGGTCTGCATAAAATTCATTATAGCATTTTGGCACCCATGCATCAGGATTTACCTTGAAGAAGTCATACAGCTCCTTTCCGTCCACACCAAGACGTGCAAGTCCCGGATGAGCCGTAGGCAGCTTCTTGAAGTATTCATAGAATTGTCCAAGATCCATGCTCTTGTCCGCAATATAGGCAAGACTCAAATCCTGCGGGAAGTGTGAGAAAATGAAAAGATAGGGATCCACATCAAACCAGTCGACGTTAAATGTAGATGGCTCATTAAGCTTTGAAACTGCAGCCCATGTCACGTCAAAGAGAACGTGCTTTCCGTTTATGTGAACGACACCCCAGCCGTGCTTTTCAAGAGGGTTTCCCGGATTGTAGTCGGCAGTGTTCTTGGCATAACCAGAAATGTACTCAGCGTTGAGCCCAACGGCCTTTGCCATCTGAATGTAGAGGTGAGTATAGCCCTCGCAGACACCGGTGCGGTTTTTCCATGTGCCGGCAGCAGTGTAAGAGTCTTTCTTGAAGCTGTAGTCATAGACCACGTTGCATGCAATCCATGTGAAGAGAGCGCGTGCCTTTTCCATATCCGTTTTTGCCGGGGCGACAATCTTTTTTGCGGCTTCCTCCGGGGTCATGCTTACCGGGCACTTGATTTTCTGAACCTGCGCGTCAAGCTTGTCGTATGAGACCAACGTCGGATGCTTTCTTGCGGTAAAGACAAAATTCTCGGAGACCTGTGCGTCGGGAATATATGCGGATGTGGAAGTTGACGCTGAGGACGTAGATGTAGATGACGTGGATGCTGTTCCCGTCGGCTGTACGATTGGAGTTGTATTTGTTGAGCCGGTGGAAGGTGCGGGTTTTTCCTGACTTGCATTTCTCTCCCTCTCCTTTTCCTCAGCTATCCTTGCTTCCTCCCTTGCCTTCTCCTCCGCAATCCGGGCTTTCTCTTTTGCTTTCTCCTCCGCAATTCTGGCTTCCTCTTTTGCCCTTTCCTCCTCCTTTGCTTTTTCCTCTGCAATTCTCGCTTTCTCTTCCTCTTGTTTTTTCAAAAGCATCTCATTCCAGCCCTTCGTGTAGCCTGACTTGTAGCTGTCACTGTATGCCTTGTAGTCGCTGGGCACGACAGGTGATTTGGACGCCCCCTTCAGTCCATCTTCATATCCTGCGTTGTAGGCCACGTCGCTCAGTCTCTTTCTCTCTGCGGCACCCTCGCTGTAACCTGATTTCCAGTCGCTTGAGTTGGCCGAGTCTTTTTTTGGAACGGTACCGGATTTTCCGCTCAGTCCTGTATCGTAGCCGTCTTTTTTTGCAATCTCCGCTGCCTGCCTTGCTTTTTCCGCAGCCTGTCTTTTCACCTCAGCGGATCCCTCGTCATATCCGGCGTACCATTCGTCCGCATAATCGGCATGTGATTTAGGGAGAGTTCTTCCCGCGCTAACATATCCAGCGTCATATCCGGATTTTCTTGCGGCATCCTTTTCCTTTTTAATCTGCGCCTCGTTTTTTTCAGGCCTTGACGCTTTTACGACGGTCACGTTCGCAAGGTGGGTTCCGTCCTGTGTCCTCATCAGAACAGGTTTCGAAAGGTTTATCTTTTTATAGAAGGCTTTCAAATCAACCTTGAGCGGGTCAATCTTTTCCTCGTCCCAGTCAATCCAGAACTGCTCGCCCAGATTGTACTCACCCGCCTGGTCGGTAAGCTTTTTGTCGGTATAAAAATATGCGATTTTCTTTTTAGCGTCCACCTTCACGAAATAGCCGCTCATCTTCGCTCCGTTCTTTATGGATTTCACCACGGCCCCGCGGTCATACATCTG
>CAMNGY010000453.1 GCA_946538795.1 uncultured Treponema sp. | reverse complement strand
CGCGGCCCTGAGTCTCGGTGCGGGGATAAACATCTCCTACATCTACGGTCTTTCCGTCGCCAACGGCGGGGCCAACATCGTCATGAAGACCGACGACCAGGACAAGACCGTGAAGCTTCTTTCCGATAACGGCATCACCTTGCTCAGGCAGGAGGATCTGTAGGGCGGGGAACGCACTGACGGGGGGGCGGATTGCCCCTGTTAGTGCGGTTGAGTCCGTAGAGCCTTGCGGCGAGCCGTACAGGTTCTTGTGGCGCCCCTGCTCATGCCCTGTTTATAACCTTTTCATTGCAGGAGGGTTTAAATGGGCATGAAGGGGCAGAGAGCTTTCTTTTACATATCGTTGTTTTTCCTCTGTGCCGGACTTGTGTCCGTCCGTCCTTATGAAGGATGTGCCGCATATGCGGAAACATCCGGCGGGGGCGGTGCAAGCCTTGAATACCGGGGAGGAAAAAGCTATATACTTGTGGAACGGACGGATTTGCTCCGCTATGACAACGGACAGTACACGGGGCTTCTGAGCCGGGAAGTACAGTCCTACGTCGCTGACAGGGGAACTTCCGCTGACGGAACACGCCTGTACGAGGGAAGCTTTTATGTAGCGGAGGAGACCAAGCACGACAGGAGGCGGGTCCGCGAGGGCATCCATGATTCCATAGACTCATCGTTCGGCATCAGCCCGGAAGGCGAGCTTGTCATGCTGGAAGACAACGGCTATCCGTCATTCCGCAGTTTCCCGGCGTATAGCAAAGAGAAGGTACGGCCCGGCGACAAGTGGGTGGCCCGGGCCGAGCGCGCCGTGGACCCGCTGAACAACGGGACTGTCACCCGCATGCCAATCCTTGTTGAGTACACTTACGTCCGGGACGACGTGTACAACGGCGAGGATGTTTATGTCCTTGAGGCACGGTGGGCAACCCGTTACGGAACATCGTACATAGACCCCGAAGGCGATCAGTCTTTGCAGAAAGCTGACGGCAGCCACAAGGCGACAATCATCATCAGCAAGAAACTTGGCAATGCCCTTGTCATACGCGACACTGTGGACGAGACCTTCATATACGAGGGCGGGCAGACTGTCCGCCTGAAGGGGACGATTTCGCTCTTTACCCGCTACCCGCCGGCATACAACAGCAAGGAGGTCATTGCGGCGGCAGGAATAGGGAGCAGCTCTGCGGGCAGTGTCTCCGGCGTTGCCACCGACGGAAAGAAGCCCGGGACCGGCGGAAAGGGGAATGTCCCCGCTGTCACTGATGGCCAGCAGGGCAGAACAAGCACGGCGGGGGATGCCTCAGCTACGACCGTGCAGGAGACAGCGGACGGCGTGAAAATCGTCATCCGCAAACTCCAGTTCAAAAGCGACAGCGCGGAGCTGCTGCCAGGGCAGGAGGAACTGCTGGATCAGATTGCCCGCATCCTCAAGTCCGCCCCGGATTCCCAGTACCTTGTGGAAGGCCACACCGCCGATACGCACAAGAGTGCCGGGGAGAAACGACTGTCCCTGTCACGCGCCCGCGCCGTCGCGGAGGCCCTTGTCAGTAGGGGAGTGCGGGCAGAGCAGTTCATCTGCAAGGGGCATGGGGCTGCCCGCCCCGTTGCCGACAATTCCACGGAGGAAGGCCGGGCTGCCAACCGCCGCGTAGAGATTACGATTCTGAAATAAAAGAGTAAGGAGTATAGAAGAAAATGAACGTTTTGAAATCTTTGCTGGACGCTCTCAAGAAGTCCGTGCGGAATTTTCCGGGCACCCTTGCTGGCAGTTTTGCCGCTGCCGTGTTCGCCGTGATGGTCAGCGCGGGGGATGATATCTGGGGCAAGAGGATTGACGATGCCCGCGAGACTTTCGGGGCCGAGTCCCATCAGGTGGAGGCCCTGAGGGAAGCCTCGGAAGCTTTCGGCAGGGCCTGCGGACGCTGGTGCGCAGGCTCCGTGTTCGCCGCGGTGTTCGCATTCCTGGCGGGCCTGCTCTGCGTATGCCTGGCCAGGTCTTGTGGCGGGAGCGGCGGGCTTACACCCTTCCAGAAAGAGGTCAGGAGGGACAACTGGCTACGCGTGTCATTTGTCCTGCAGGCCCTGAGCATACCTGTCTGCGTCCTGGTGTTCTTCATGTTCAGTGACTTCGGCTCGTCCGTTCAGTGGATGCGATACCTGGGGGCCGTCTTCGCTATGGTCGCGGTCGCAATATTCCTGCTGCATTTCATCCAGAAAGAGACACAGGTCGCTCCCAATATCATCGTCGCGTTCATCATCGCCGGAATCGCCTCTTCCTGCCTCCTGTCCGGCTTGATGCTGGTAGTGTTCGCGTTCCAGCAGCTCATATACAAGTTCGACTCTTCCACCCCCTTCCTGGCTGTGTTCTGCTTCACCTACATGGTCTTCGGCGTGAACGTGCTGGTCGCATATACGGTCCGGGAGGAGAAGGAGATAAGCATACCCAAGCCCTTCACGGTGATAATGTCCTACGTGCTTTTCCCCGTCACCCTCGTCCTGCTTGCGGTGCTCTACTTCTACCTGCTCAAGTGCCTTTTCACCCGCACCATGCCGGTTGGACAGATAAACCCCTTCGTGTCCATTGCGACGGCCCTCTTCTTCATATTCTACGTATGTCTTGAGGATAAAGTGAAGTTCTTCAAGAAGTGGGGGAACTTTCT
>CAMNGY010000452.1 GCA_946538795.1 uncultured Treponema sp. | reverse complement strand
AAAAGGCCACGGTACATGAAATTGGCAGATGGTCGGAATCCCCCCGCCCATTCCAGACTGTATACTTCTTGGGAACCTTCGTGTCCTCATAGCACCAAGGACCATCCGTTTCCGCCCGAAAGCCTTCGACTTCAAGCTTTCCCGAATAGAGGAATCCGTCTATGCGGGACCATGCATCCTTATAATGGTAGCTGCCCGGCCCCAGAAGCCCCCCTTCCCCGTCAAACCAGGGCGAGCACACCTCAAGGCTCTCATCGCCTGCCCGAAGCAGCACCGAGCCCGGCCCGGCCATGGCAAATTCGCAGATGTCGCGGTTGAAGTCCCCGCAGGCCAGCGCAGGAAGCTCCCCCAGACCGGCAAAGCATCCTTCCAGCAGGGCCTCCTGCGCCTGCCGCCATGGCTCACTCGCGGACTTGCCCCCGGACATGCTTTTCCAATGGTTCACAATCAGATAGAAGGAACGACCGTTTTTTTCCACCCGGACCCGCATCAGGGGACGCAGGCCGGGCCGTTTCCCTGCCAGAGAGGACAGGGACGTGCTTGTATGGCAGGAAAGGCCGTCCAGGGGATACCGGGACAGGACGGCACATCCAAGTGCGCTCCCCTCCTCACGGGCAAATGCCGCCCAACGGTAGCGCCTGCCCGGCATCCACTTGGAGCAGAGGAAATTGTTTATGTCCTGCAGGACGGCCTCGCTCTCTACTTCCTCAAGGGCCAGCACATCCGCGTCCAGCCTGGCAAGGCAGTCGCACAGCCGCCGGAGCCTTTCGGTATAGGCGGCCTCGCCCCAGTTCTTGTTCGTGACGAAATCCTCATACTCGCCACCGTCGCGTTCCGCGTCAAAGAAGGTCTGCACGTTCCAGCTGACAACCCTGACCCGCACGTACCCGTCCGCGGACGGCATGGCAAATGCTTCCCTTACAAGCCCGCAGGAAGGAAAGAATACCAGCAGGAAAAGGGACCACAACACGGCGGCAAAGGCCGGACAAGCAGGCTTCCCCGGCACGGCAACAGCGCCGCGGCGGCAAAGCCAGGTTTTCTCGCATTTAACATGTATCATGCATATACTATCCCCCTGAATATGAAAGGAATGTCAGTTTCAGGGAGGAATTTGTCCCTTGAATTTTCAAGGCAAAAAAAGAAGGGAGAAAACGCCAGCGGCCATGCGGGACGGGACCTTACGGCCGCCCCATCCTGCATGACCCGGCTCTTACTGGTCCATTATCGTAATCTCAACACGGCGATTCTTGGCACGGCCCTCGGCCGTGTCGTTCGTGTCTATGGGCTGCTTGTCACCAAAGCCCTGCGTGAAGACATGGAACTTGTCCTTTACCCCCAGCTGCACCAGGTAGTCCGCAACGGACGCAGCCCTCTCCTCCGAAAGAACCTGCGGGTCCACTCCTCCGGGATAGTGGGCAGTGTGACCGGCCACCAGTATGTCGTTGTCGGGATAAGCCCTGAGTATGCCTGCTATTTTCCTCAGCTTCTGCTTCTCGCTGGCCAGCAGTACCGCGCTTTCCCCGCCGAACTGTATGTTCTCTATGGAGATGGTCAGCCCCTTGTCCGTCTTCTTCACCGTGATATCGTCTATTCCCAGCTGCTTTATCTGCTCCTCGACGTCGGCAATCTTCTCTTCCGTGGCAATCCTCTCAAAGGACGTTACCTCCGCGTCCGCCGTTCCCCGGAACTCATAAATGTTCCCGAAGGAGCTTTCCATGAGGATGCGGAAATTCTCGGTGTAGTGGTCTATGGCCCCGGTCTCGTTGTCCCAGTAGACAAGCTCGTCGCTGTATCCCATCATGGCCACCGGATAATCCGCATACGCCATGCTTCCGGTCGGCCGGGGCGTCTCCATGTACATGTTGTACTTCACGTTTATCACGTGGAGCGTCCTTGACTTTGTGCCCTCACCGCCGTCTGCCTTCGCCGGGGCCTGCACCGTCCCCAGGTATGTGTAGGTTGCCTCGAAGGGGACCTTATAGGGAGTCTGAAGCGCGAACTGACGACGCAGGTCGTGGGCCTCATGGCCTTGTGCCGTCCAGCTTTCCCCCGGGGACAGCTCCCTGTCGGGGAAGGCCGGAACATCGCGGACAGTAGGCATGAAGTAGATGTCGCGTATGTCATACACGCCCAGCTTGCTGCGCCTGAACTTGCTTTCGTATTCTTCCCCCCAGACAAACGTGGACGCCCCGCCGCGACGGTTCACGGCGTTCTCTGAAGTCATGAAAGTCCCCTCCAGATCCCCCGAACCGTCCTCGTGCTCGGCAGTGACCTCCATGGAGATGCGGTTCAGTATCACCGAATGCCGGCTGAACCGGTAATTCACGTACACGTCCTCGTCCACATGTGAAAGGATGCGGCTCTTGTCACCTTCCTTGAACTTGAATTCAAACTTGACCGGACCGCCCGACTTGTCGTACTGCCCCGGATCCTGAACGGAAGAGCGCAGCATGGCCCCCTCCTGAGAATCCGTGACGGCAGACGTCTGGGCAAATGCAACTGGAAGCAAAAGCCCTGCCAGGACGGCGGCAAGGGCCAGATGCCTTATGCGTGAAACGCCTTTCATTTTTATCATTTCTTGCTCCTTTTCAGGAAATATGCCCCTGCCTCACGGCAGGAATGACGGCCTCCCCTCCCCTTACGGCCTGTCTCCACA
>CAMNGY010000451.1 GCA_946538795.1 uncultured Treponema sp. | reverse complement strand
AAGCCGGTGGAGCCGGCGAAACCGTCCGTGACCGAGACCCCAAAAGAACCGGAGAAGCCCGCCCCTCAACCCGAACCGCAGAAACCGGTGGAGCCGCCGAAACCGCCCGTAGTCGAGACCCCAAAGGAGCCCGAGAAGCCCGCGCCTCAGCCCGAACCGCAGAAACCGGTGGAGCCGCCCAAACCCGTCGAGCCGCCCAAACCAAAGATTCCCCGCTCGGTCGACGTAATGCAGAAGGGCAAGGCCAGCCTGCTCAGGAACTACGAGTACACGACCGGCGACTTCACTACGGCGGACAAGTGCTACGTCTGGGATTTCTCCGAGTACATCTCTGACCCCGGCCAGTATACGATTATCTTCAACTGCCAGTCCGGGGTCGGCATCGTCATGTCCGAGGCCGCCGTGTTCGTGGACGGGAAGTACTTCGCCCCCTTCAACGACATCAAGCGGATAGAGGAAACGATGGACCTGTCTGCCAAGAAAGGCCGCTTCACGTTCACCCTGCCCAAGAAGGCAAAGAAGGTCCAGCTTGCCGCGTTCGTCAGGACGACAAAGAAAAGCAAGTTCTACGGGACTATAGACGTGATACACGACCGCCTTCTCATCATACCCCGGGGCAGGACCAAGCTCCTCTACGAGGAGTTCAGCGAGCGCAAGGACTTTGACGACGTGCGCTTCCCCGACACGCTGACGAAGATAGGCCCGCACTCGCTGGAGCGCACCCCGATGGTAAAGGTCGAGGTTCCCGGCACGATAAAGAAGCTGGGCGACTTCGCTTTCTTCGACATGCCGAACATGCAGGAAATCATCCTGCACGAAGGCGTTGAAGAGCTGGGGGAATACTGCATAAACCTGCGCGAATACCGGCCCGTCACCGTTGACATGCCGGATTCCATGTCCGTGTTCGCCCGTTACTGCGTGTCCAACAACTCCACCTGGATCGTGAACAAGGGCAGCAGGGCCGATGAGTACGCGAAGAAGCAGCGTTTCGTCACGATAAAATACAGGGACGCGGTGTATGCGACTCCGCCCGAAGCAGGCCAGTCCCTCCCGCAGGAGGCAGTCACGCCGAAAGGCACGATGAAGAACTACGCCTACGAGACCGGGGATTTCACCACGGGCGAGGCGGACTACGTCTGGGACTTTTCCGCCTACGTCTCGCAGGCAGGCCAGTACAGCATCCTGTTCAACCGCATATCCGGGGCCTCGCTCGTCATCTCCGGGGCGGTCATCATGGCGGACGGCAAGCAGATAGCCTCAATCCCCCAGGCACAGACCGCCGACGGAAAGAAACGCGTCACGCTCTCGTTCAGCCTGCCGGCGGCGGCAAAGTCCGTTCAGCTCAAGGCGACGGCGAAGATGGCCAAGAAGGGAAGCTACAAGGGGACGATCGACATCCTTCGCAGCTCAACGCTCGTCATTCCCACCGGGCGTACCGTCATAGAGCGGGAGGAATACAGGAAGAGGACGGACTTCAGCTCCGTCGTGTTCCCGCCCAGCCTGACCGAGATAGGCAACAGCGCCTTCGAGGGCTGCTCGCTCAAAGCCGTTGACATACCCGGCAACGTCAAGAAGCTTGACCGCTACGCCTTCTTTGCCTGCAAGTCGCTGACCGAGGTGAAGATGCAGGAAGGAGTCACGGAGATAGGCGAGTGGGCCTTCTGCGGCATCACGAACAGGATGCGGATTTACATTCCTTCGACGATAACGGAATTCCCCGGCGGGGTTACCGAGAACATGGCGATCTGGGTCATCTACAAGGGAAGCAAGGCCGAAGATTACGCCAAGGGCATGAACTATAAAGTGGAGTACAGATGATGGAAAGCAAGGCTTTGTATCACCCCGTTGACATCGGCGGGGTGCATCTGGACGGGAACCTTTTCCTGGCCCCCATCGCGGGCTACAGCGACAGGGCATTCCGTACCCTCTGCGTGGAGTGCGGGGCCGCGCTCTGCACGACCGAGATGGTGTCGGCGGAGGCCCTGACGCGCGGTTCCGGCAAGACCGAGGAGCTGATGGCCCGGTCCCCTTCCGAAAAGACATACGCCGTCCAGATATTCGGGGGCAGCGCGGACGTGATGGCACGGGCAGTCCCGCTCGTGCTGGAAAAGACGAGCTGCGAGATAATCGACATAAACGGAGGCTGCCCCGTCCCCAAGATAGTCAAGAGCGGGGCGGGCAGCATGCTCACCAAGGAGCCTGACCGCCTGTTCGCGATTGTTAGGGCCGTCCGCGAGGCAAGCGAGGCATACGCGCAGGAGCACCCGGAGCGGGGCAAGGTCCCCGTCACTGTCAAAATCCGCTCCGGCTGGGACGCGGACCACCTGACCTGGAAGGATTGCGCCACCGCCGCGCTTGAGGCCGGGGCCGCCGCCATCACGATACACGCGCGGACGCGGGCGCAGGGCTACGAGGGCAAGGCGGACTGGGGCATACAGGCACAGCTTGTCTCGTTCATCGCGGGCCGCATTCCCGTGTTCGGATCGGGCGACGCGAACAGCCCGGAGACCGCGAAGCGCATGCTGGAGGAGACCGGCGTGGACGCGGTGATGTTCGCGCGCGGGGCGATGGGCGACCCCTTCCTGTTCACGAGGACGCGGCAGCTGCTTACGGAGGGGGCCTACGAGCCGACGAGCGTTTCCGACCGCCTCCGCGCGGG
>CAMNGY010000450.1 GCA_946538795.1 uncultured Treponema sp. | reverse complement strand
GCAGACCTTTTCAACGAGATTTTGCCGCGCGTAAAGGCAGGGCTGACGACCAAGCAGGTGGACGACTGGTGTCTGGACTTCATGACCAAGCACGGGGGCAAGCCCGCCTGGTGGCAGGAGAACTTCCCCGGTGCTACCTGCATCAGCATAAACGAGGAGGTCATCCACGGCATTCCCTCCAAGAAGAGGGTCATCAAGGACGGGGACTTGGTCTCAATCGACATCGGGATAAACCTGAACGGTTACATCTCGGACAGCAGCCACACGGTCATGGTCGGCAACGTCAAGCCCCAGCACCGCAAGCTGGTGCAGGTGACGCGGGAAAGCCTGATGGCTGGGATAATGGCATGCATCCCCGGTAACCGCATCAAAGACATCTCCAAGGCTGTCTACAAGGTGACCCATGAGCAGAACGGATACGGCGTTGTCTACGATTACTGCGGGCACGGGGTAGGACTGGACGTGCATGAGGACCCGTCCATCCCCAACTGCCCGGAGCCCGGCCCCAACCCCCGCATACAGGCGGGGATGGTGCTCGCCATAGAGCCGATGATAAACGAGGGGACGGACGAGGTGATCACCGGCAAGCCGGGGGACGACTGGATTGTCTACACCGCCGACGGCAGCTGGTCCTGCCACGAGGAGCATACCGTCGCGGTCTTCCCCGATCATACGGAAATACTGACCGACCTGGACTACAACGGCTGCTCCTGTTTGA
This sequence comes from uncultured Treponema sp., assembly GCA_946538795.1. Lineage (GTDB taxonomy): Bacteria > Spirochaetota > Spirochaetia > Treponematales > Treponemataceae > Treponema_D. Next base: position 1,944 of record CAMNGY010000450.1, on the reverse strand, counting down.
AGTAGCAGTTACTTCTTCTTTTTGTCAGCCACCTTCTTTGCGGGGGTGGCTGTTTCTTTTTTTACGGCAGGCTTCTTGGCAGGTGCCTTGGCCTTGGCCGCTTTCTTGGCGGGGCGGATGGCATCCGTGAACTTCCCGCACTGGTACTCGGCTCCGTCACGTGCGGTGCACAGGGTTTTGTAGAGCTTGAAGATGTTGTTCCGCATGATGCGCGGGCTGTACATGGACACCGCTGCGAGCAGATACCAGAGGGTCAGGTCCATCTTCTCCTTGTTGAACCAGCGGATTCCGTTGAATTCGTTGGCACCCGTCAGGGCGAAGGCTCTTTCCCCGTATGTCAGCTCTTTTGCGGTCTCGTATGCGGAGCTAAGGAAGCTCGCCGCACCGAAGTTCAGGCTGCGGGCGGACATCAGCGAGAAGATGTTCAGGAAGGTCTCCTTCATGCCGTCTGCCTTGAGCCCGGCTTGGGTCAGGTACTCGGTCAGCTTCCTTGCGTAGCCCCATTTGCGCAGGCAGAGCTGCCCCGCCGATGAGACCATCGCGAATGCCGCAAGTATGTCGGAAGCATTGGATGAACCTTTTGGTCCCTTAGCAAGCTCCTGCTCAAACGGCGAGTCCTTTTTCTGATAGCTCTCGTACAGGAATTCGACCTGGGTCTTGAAGCCGGTCCACCGCTCCTCCGGGCTCGCGCTGACTGACTTCTTGCTGTTGCGCTTTGCCTTCTGGCTCTCGGCTGTCTTGCCGCTTTCGCCTGCCTTGGGCTTGTCCTCGTAAAGGGCCGCAATCTCCTTTGCGACTTCCTCTTCTTTCTCGTAGTAGGCCAGGGCTGCGTCTTTTGCGGAAGCAAAAAGCTCCTTCAGGACGGGACGTTTTGTTTTCTTTTCTTCCAGCTCCTCGTCCGTGGCAAACAGGTCATGAAGCGACATGAGGAATTCCGGCGTGGCGAACTTCTCCAGCACGGCATACAAATCCTTGTAGCGGTACTCCTCCCACGCAACCTCCAGGTCCTCGGTCCCCCTTCCGTTCAGAAGCTCGTGGAGCTTTGCGTACTTGCCTTCCGCCGTGTCCTCCACCTGCTGTACGTCCATGTAGACCTGGTACTCAAAGCCGTTCAGGGCGACGAACATTCCCTGGTTGATGATGTCATCGCTCTTCCTGACGTACCAGAGGCCGGACCGGTGCTCGCGGAAGATGCAGTAGTTCTTCCATCCGGGGCTGAGCAGGAGACCTTCCGAGAGGGTCTTGGAGACCATGGCCTTGTCGTTGTCACCGCTGCCCGTCTTGACCGCATACTCACAGGACTGCTTGATCCAGCCCTGGGCGCGCTCGTACTTGTTGTTGTAGAATACGATCGTCCTCTCCTTGCCTGAGCCGTTGGAATAGGCGAAGATGTTCTCGTTGACGCGCCCGTTGTCCCAGACATCGTAGAAGAGGAAGTTGTCCACGCCTGAGAAGAGGTAACGGCGGTGCATCAGGGGGAAGATGTCCGTCCAGTGCCGGTGCACGAGCCCCTCGTCCTGTACCTCGTCGCGGTATGCCCGCGTATACTCCATGCCGTACTTTTCCTCGAAGCCCTCTATCTGACCGTGGCCGAACATCGGCAGGCCGGGCATGGTGACCATCAGCGTACAGACACCAAAGTACTTGTCACCCTTGCCGAACTGGGCGACGGCGGTCTCCTCGTCGGGGTTGTTCATGAAGTTGACGAACCTCTTCAGTACCTGGGGGTCAAACTTTATCGTGTTCTTCACCGTGTCGCGGTACTTCTGGTTCTCTTCCTTCTTGAGCATGTTCATGAAGGCGGAGTTGTAGACCCGGTGCATTCCGAGCGTGCGGGTGAAGTATCCTTCCATCATCCAGAAGGCCTCGGCGAGCAGCAGGGTGTCGGGCATGTCGCGGGCACAGCGGTCCACGACCTCGCGCCAGAACTCGTTGGGAATACGC
>CAMNGY010000449.1 GCA_946538795.1 uncultured Treponema sp. | reverse complement strand
CGGAAGGCGATACGGAACGCAGCCGCGAGAAAACGATAATCAGAACCAGCATAATCGGCATCGTGACGAATTTCCTGCTGGCGGCTTTTAAGGCCGCCGTCGGGATAGCAAGCAATTCCATTGCCATAGTGCTTGACGCGGTGAACAATGTTTCCGATGCGGGCAGCTCGCTCGTCACGATAATCGGGACAAAGCTCGCAGGAAAGGAAGCCGACAAAAAGCATCCCTTCGGCTACGGCCGCATAGAGTACCTGAGCGCCATGATTATCGCCGTCATTGTCCTGTATGCAGGCATCACTTCCTTTACCGAATCCGTCAAGCGGATCATCCGCCCGGAGGCGGCAAGCTACGACACGATTTCCCTCGTCATCATAGCCGTCGCCGTGCCGGTAAAAATCCTGCTCGGCCTTTACACCAAGCGGACCGGCACACGGGTCAAATCAGATTCGCTTGTCAACTCAGGCGAGGACGCCACATTGGATTCCGTCATCTCCGCATCAACGCTGCTTGCCGCCGTGCTGTTCCTCCTGTTCTATGTGTCCTTGGAGTCCTGGCTTGGAGCGGCCATCTCCTGCATAATCATCAAATCTGGTTTCGAAATGCTGCGCGACACTATCTCCAAAATCCTTGGCGAACAGAACGACACTGAGATGGCGCGCAAAATCAAGCAGACCGTCATGAGCTTTCCCGACGTGCAGGGGGCGTATGACCTTGTCCTGAACAATTACGGCCCTGACACTTGGAACGGTTCCATCCATATAGAAGTTCCCGACACATATTCGGCGGACCGGCTGGATCAGCTGATCCGCGAGCTTACGATGAAAGTGTACCACGAACATCACATCCTGTTGACGGCAGTCGGGGTCTATTCGGTGAACACCAAGGACGAGGAAATCATGGCGGCCCAGAAGAAAGTCCGCGAGATTGCAATTGCCCATAAGTACGTCAGGCAAGTGCACGGATTCTACATGCGCAAGGAGCAGAAGACGATTCGCTTTGACCTCGTCATAAGCTTTGATGCCGAGGACCGCTCGGCTGTATATGAGGATGTGGTCGCCGAACTGAAGAAAGAATTCCCCGGTTATGAGATTCAGGCCGCGATGGACACCGATTTTTCCGAAGAGTGACGACGGCAGTTCTGCCACGCGTTCCGTTCGCTGCCCCGCCCTTTCCAGCCCTGTTTCTGGCGAGGGCCATTGCCGTCTGGACGTAACCGCTGTTGCCTGCTTTTAATATAAAAAAACTCTGGTTAGTATTGACAAACTTCTTGCAAAGGTCTATCTTCTCTTATCAGTTAGTTATGTCTAACAAAAAAAAGAGGATGACCAGCCATGTGCTTTAACCAGACGGTGATACATTTTTCTGCCCCAACGATATGCGGCATAAAGCCCGCAAACCTGTTCTCCGTCAGGGAAGAATGCTTTTCCGCCAAGGAATTCATGCGCTGGAAGAAAGCCTTTGCGGAGCGCGGCATTTCCGCCGATGCCGTCAAATCCGGCAGAAAGTTCTTCCTTATCCTTGTCTACAACCTCCGCTGGCTCAGGGAAATTCTCGCAGACTCCCTTATCCGGGCATACATGGACGACAAGGGCTATGCCGACTGCCAGTCTGCGAGGAAAACAATCGTCAGGCTCCTCGGGAGGATGCGGGATCCTGCCCGCTTTCCCCATGAGGTCGGAATCGTGCTGGGCTATCCCGTCCAGGACGTAGTGGAATTCGAGCGGCAGGGCGGACGCGACTGCAAGTACTGCGGCTGCTGGAAGACCTATTCCGACGTGGAAGGCGCCAGGTGCTGCCAGTGCAGGTTCAAGGAATGCAGCTGTATGTGCGAGAAATGGTTCTGTGAGGGATACCCCCTTGACAGAATCATAGAAGAATACAAAAAAGCCGTGGAAGCGGCTTAGAGCAAAGAGAGGTTCAATATGAAAGTTGCTGTGATTTATGCGAGTACGACTGGAAACACGGAGGCCATGGCAAACGCAATCTGCGAGGCCGTTAAGTCTGCCGGTGCGGATGTCGTGTTCGGAACGGCGGATTCCGCCGACAAGGCTGCCGTGGCCGCCTGCGACGTGATCCTGCTGGGAAGCCCTGCGATGGGTGACGAGGTGCTGGAGGATTCGATGGAGGAATTCTATGCCGGCCTTGAGGGTGACCTGAACGGAAAGAAGGTCGGAATCTTCGGCTCATACGACTGGGGCGACGGCAAGTGGCTCCGCGACTGGAAGGACCGCCTGGACGGGGTCGGGGCTTCTGTCGTGGGCGAGCCCCTGCTTGTTCACCTTACGCCGGGCGATGACGAGCTTGCCCAGTGCAAGGCGTGGGCGGCTTCCGCGATAAAATAGAATTACGCGTGCGGCGGAAATTGACGTGACACGAGGAATCCCCTGGGAGGGTCTTGTCCCTGACGTCAAGTCCGCCGCCACCATAACCGCCGTGTCCGGGCGGGATGTCAGGAGAAATGAAATGCAAGACAGGAATTCAAAATCTTTCCGCAGCTTCATAATAGGGGCGGTTTCGATGTTTGCCTTTATGGTCGGAGACTGGCTTCTGGACGCTGCGGGGCCGGGCGATGCGGAGCTCGGGCTTGTCGCCCACACGAACTGGCCCGGCATGTCCATGTGGCGGTTCGTTGCTTCCTCGGTCATCGCCATCATCGCGATTTAT
>CAMNGY010000448.1 GCA_946538795.1 uncultured Treponema sp. | reverse complement strand
AATGAAGCTCTGCCAGGTCAACGTCTTCTAGGGCTGATTTATGCCACCGGCCCGCAGCCGGAACCTCGGATTCAACATGCTTTTTAAAACTGAATACAAGAACAGGCTCGTAAAGATTTTCGTCCCGATCATGCTGAGCAACCTGATATCGCAGGTCCAGATGTTCATTGACAGGATTTTCCTGGGACGGCTGGACATACTCTACATGAGCGCGGTCGGGAACGCGACAGCCCCGGTATGGACCACAATGTCCTTCGTATATTCGCTTTCGGTGGGCGCGTCCATCCTTATAAGCCATTCGGTCGGCGAGAAGGAGAACGAAAAGGCGTTGCAGTATGCCGCATCGCTCATAAAGTTCCACAACGTGATTCCGGTCGCGCTGTTCCTTTTCTGGACTTTCTGCAGCCCCCTCACATATACCCTCATGGGAGTATCACAGAACGTCATGCAGATGTGCGTCACGTACACCAGGCTTTACGCGCCCGTGTTCCTCATCATCGGGCCGGGAGCCTCGTACTCGGTCATATTCCAGACCTCAAATTACACAAAGCCCCTGGTGACATACGGGCTCATACGCTCGCTGCTGAACATCCTGCTGGACTACCTTCTGATTTTCGGCAACTTCGGCTTTCCCCGGATGGAACTGGCAGGAGCGGCCCTGGGGACAACAATCGCGGAATACATCGGGGCCATATACCTCGTATATGTAATCATCGTCCACCGTGACAAATTCCTGACCAGCCCTGACCTGAGGACAATAGTCCGCGCCAGGCTGTGGCCTTACCTCAAGTCCATGAGGCTCGGCGTAAATTCCGCGCTTGAGGACCTGCTGTGGAATTTCGGAAACCTGTGCATAATCAGGATACTGAACACCATCGACGAACGGGCCGCCGGCATATATTCCATGGTCTTCACCGTAGAAATGCTCTTCGTCATCATAATCGGCTCAATAGGAAGCGGGACGCTCACGCTGACCGGCGAGGCGACAGGAGCAAAGGACCTTGCACTGTACCGGTCCATAGTAAAGACCGCCATACGGTGGTCATTCCTCGTTTCGTCCCTCGCGCTGATTTTCACCTCAATCTTCCCGCGCCTGACCCTCAGCCTCTTCACGACAGACACGGAAGTAATCGAAATGTCGGTCGTCTACATCATACTGGTCGCCGTCAACCTGTTCGGCAAATCAGGCAACATCATCGTGGGAAGCGGGATACGCGGCTACGGTGACACGAAGTGGATGCTCGTCACCCAGATACTGGGAACCGCCAGCGTCATCGCCGGCGCGGCGGTCTGCGTGTTCGTGCTCAAGCTGGGAATGCTGGGAGTCTTCATCGCGGTCCTCTGCGACGAAGCCATCCGTGCCGCAGTCAACTCCATCAGGTTTTTAAGAATCAAATTCTGACGTTCAGTTTGCCCGCGGCTTAATCAGGCCGCAGGCTCTTGCGGCAGGCCGCAAACTGCGGCCGTAAGCCACCGCGCCTGCCTGAGGCCGGATTGGCTTGACCGGACCTAGTTGGACCGGACCTAATTGGACCGGGCGGCACCGGGAAGCCCGATGTCCTTCCTGTAGAACATCCCGTCAAAGTGGACCGTGCCCATTGCCTCGTAAGCCTTGTGCCAGGCCTCGTCAAAATCCTTCCCGTAAGCGGAGCAGGCAAGGACGCGGCCGCCGCTCGTAATGAGCCCGGTTGACTCCTCGGTCTGGATGCGGTCTCCGCGCCTGTCGGGCTTCGCCCCGGCAACGAACAGCTTCGCCCCGCTCCTGGCAAAGGCGGCCTTGTCACAGTCTATGGGAACCCCCTTCCTGTACTCTCCGGGATAGCCCCCGCTGACCGCAACCGGTGCCACGACGCAGCCCGGCTTCCATTCAAACTTGAAGTCCTTGAGCGTTCCGTCCACGATGGCCTTGCACATCGCGGCGAAGTCAAAGTCCATCAGGGGCAGCACGGCCTGCGTCTCCGGGTCGCCAAGCCTGACGTTGTACTCCAGGCACTTGGGGCCGTCTTCCGTCAGCATGAGGCCAAAGAAGATGAAGCCCCTGTAGTCCATCTTCATGTCGGCCAACCCCTTGAGGGTGGGCTGAAGTATATCCTTCTCAAACTGCGACTGGACCAGGACGGTGAGGTCCTCAACCGGGGCAATCGCCCCCATGCCTCCCGTATTCGGGCCCTCCGCCCCGTCGCACAGCCTCTTGTGATCGCGCGCGCTCAGGAAGGGAACAATGCAAGCCTTGCCGGAAGCCGCAAGCTCCGGCGTGACGCTGACCGCCGCCAGGACGGACAGCTCGTTGCCGGTCAGGTAATCCTCTATGACCAGCTTGCTGCCGGAATCCCCGAACTTGCGGGCCTCCATCATGTCGCGGACGGCGGCCTCCGCCTCCTCCACGGTCTTCGCAACGACGACGCCCTTTCCGGCGGCAAGGCCATCGGCCTTTACAACGATGGGCGCACCCTTCCTGCGGATATAGTCAAGGGCCGCCGCCTCATCGTCAAACGTCTCGCTTGCGGCCGAGGCGACCCCGTATTTCTTCATGAAGTCCTTGGCAAAGTCCTTGCTGGCCTCCAGCCTGGCAGCCTCTTTCCTGGGGCCGACGGCGCTGATGCCCGCCGCCCAGAATTCATCCGCAAGCCCTTCCGCCAGCGGATCCTCCGGCCCTATGACCGCCATGG
>CAMNGY010000447.1 GCA_946538795.1 uncultured Treponema sp. | reverse complement strand
CGAGGTAGGCGCCTGCCATGAAGGGGACATCCTGCGGGATGTTGCAGAAGACCACGAGCTTGGTGCAGCCAAAGCCGCCTCTGTCGGCCGTAGCCCTGGCTGTTTCCAGGATCTGGCGTCCCATGAGAGCCGCGGCATCCATGTTGATACCCGCGCGGGAACTTGCGATGTTGATTGAGGAGCAGACGCGCTCCGTTGTGGCCAGGGCTTCCGGAATGGCTTCAATAAGCGCCTTGTCGCCATGGGCAAAACCTTTCTCCACAAGAGCTGAGAAGCCGCCCAGAAAATCAACGCCGGCTTCCTGGGCTGCCTCGTCGAGAGCCTGGCATATGCGGACCATGCCGTCCGGACCGAAGGGGCCTCCAACCACGGCGATGGGACTTACGCTGATGCGTTTGTTGACGACGGGGATACCGTATTTGTCGCCAACCTCGTTGCACACGGAGACGAGGTTTGACGCGTATTTGCGGAGTTTTGCGCGCATATTGCCGATGAAGAGATCAAGGTCGTGGCTGACGCAGTCAAAAAGGCTGACTCCGAGCGTGACCGTGCGGACATCGAGGTGTTCGCTGCGTACCATATCGAGGGTGCTGATGATTTCTCTGTCAGAGAGCATATGAATCCCAACTTCCTTCTGTTCTTGTGAACGGTTCCCGGTTAATTTTCGGAAATGCGGTGCATGGCCTCGAAAATGCGGCGGTGCTGCATGGCCACGGTGAGACGGAGTTCCTTGCCCTTGCTCTGGATTTCACGGCGCAGACGTCCCGCGTCGACGTCTTTCGGGACAAGTATTTCAAAGGAGACCAGGGCATCGCCTCCGTCCTGGCGTGAAACGAATTTGAGGGACTCAATGCTGACCCTGTGGGCCGCGAAAACATGGGCCAGACCAGCCACGAGGCCTGGCCGGTCTGGGCCGTTGGCCGTTACCACGTAAGGCTCCGTGACGGGGGAGTCCTCATCGGTCTGGGCCGGCGAGGCCTCGCGGATAAGAAAGGAGACATCGTGGAACTGATTTCTGAGGCCGCACTCGAGCCGTCTGCGGAGCTCTTCAATGCCAAGGTTGTCGGGAACCTCCACGAGGAAGGTGGCTGAAAAATCCCCACCGATGAGAACCTGGGCGAGCTGCGCGATATTGCAATTGCTGTCGGCCATGGTCCGGGCCACGTTGGCGACGATGCCGGAACGGTTTCTTCCCAGAAAAGAAATGGAAAATTTCTGCACGGTTTCTGCTCAGTATGGTGAAATGTTACTGTTCGGCGCGCACAGCCGCGATGGCGGCGCGGCTCTGGCAATATAGGTTATGGACGGCCCTTTGCACAAGGACGGGGAGCGGGGCGGCTCCCCCATTCTTGACGCGGCAATATAGATAGAATAAATCGAAACATTCTAAGGGCGTTCATCCCGGATGGAACGTGAACCGGGAGAGCCCCAACATATCGTGCCTGGAGAGAGGGAGAAACGGGGCCCGGCCCCTCTTATCTCCGTCTGCCGCCAAAGGCCCGTGCGCTGACGCGCAGGAGCCGAGTTTCAGGAGCTATTTCGTGGAAGAGAACAGGGAAAATCAGAAGGGTAAGGCGTCCAAGCCGAAGGTCAAGCTTGCGACAAAATCATCTCACGCCGCGTATTTCATGCCGATGCTTGAAAGTTTTGCGGAACATGATGTCCTTAATGAAGTGATCAAAAGCAGGGTTGTGAAATCCTGCGACATTCTGGACAGCGGCGTACCCCTGTTCCCCAATGATTTCAGGCAGAAAACGTCCGTTGCCGAAGTTTTCAGCAGGTTTGACAGCCTCAGTCCCGAAGAGCTTGAGGGGCAGCAGGAAGCCGTAGAGGGCCTTGCCGGGCGCATAGTTTCCCTGCGCTCCTTCGGAAAGGTCATCTTTTTCCATATTCAGGATCAGACAGGCCGCCTGCAGTGCTATGCCCAGCGGGACAGCCTTGGCGAAATGTTCAAGCTGCTCAAGAAGCTCGACGTGGGCGACATTGTGGGCCTCTCGGGCACCATGTTCCGCACCAAGACAGGGGAACTCACGCTGTCCTGCAGCAGCCTGAAGCTCATTACCCGTTCCATGCGCCCCCTGCCCGAAAAATATCACGGGCTCAAGGACATGGAGACGCGCTACCGCCAGCGGTATGTTGACCTCATCGTGAATCCGCGGGCGAGAGAGATTTTCCAGAAGCTCAGCCTCATCGTGAGCGAATTCCGCCGCTTTATGGAGGAAAAAGGCTTCATGGAAGTGGAAACGCCCATGATGCATCCCATTGCCGGCGGCGCCGCGGCGAAACCTTTCATTACGCATCACAACGCTCTGGATATGGATCTGTACATGCGTATAGCTCCGGAGCTGTATCTCAAACGTCTCCTGGTGGGCGGATTTGAACGGGTTTTCGAGATTAACCGCTGCTTCCGCAATGAAGGCCTGGACACGAAGCATAATCCTGAATTCACAACCTGTGAGTTCTACTGGGCCTACCACAATTTCTATGACCTTATGGATCTGACGGAAGAGCTTTTTGAACGCCTGGCTCTCAAGGTCTGCGGAACTGCCGTTATCACCTATCAGGGACAGGAGATTGATCTGCGCAGGGGACACTGGACACGAATCACGTATTACGATGCCCTCGAGAAGATAGGCGGTCACAAGCCCGAATTTTACAACGACTACGCCAAA
>CAMNGY010000446.1 GCA_946538795.1 uncultured Treponema sp. | reverse complement strand
GCTGGAAAAAATAGGCATCAGCTGCCGCAAGCAGGGAGATGACGACCGTTGCCGGCTCTAGAAGAGCTTACAGGATGACCAGACGAGCTGCCTTTTTGCCACGTCAAGCTTCTGGGAAGGTGTGGACGTGCCCGGTGAGAGCCTGAGCCAGGTCATAATCATCAAGCTCCCCTTCCCCGTCCCCACAGATCCAGTTTTTGCCGCTAGGAGCGAGGCCATAGAGAAAAAAGGCGGGTCATCTTTCATGGAACTCAGCGTCCCTGATGCTGTCATTAAGTTCCGCCAAGGCTTTGGCCGCTTGATCAGGCGCGGGGATGACAAGGGGGTAATAGTTGTCCTGGACAGGAGGATAATCACAAAGCCCTACGGCAAGGAGTTCATTTCCAGCATACCGGAAACACGAAGGATGGCAAATCCCCTAAAGCACATCATTTCTGCAGAAAAAAGATTCTGGGAAACCCCATAGGCAGAGCACAAACTTCGGAAACTCAAAAAAGACTTCAAAAGCAGACGACTTTTAAAACAAGTTCCATAGACGTAAATCCTTTTCTCATATATACTGTTCACATGCTTAGCATCCTTACGATTATCTGCCTGTTCAGCGTAGTCGCTTTTCCGACCCTTATGCTGACAATATGCTACCCTTTCAGCCGCCGGGCGGCACTTTTCTGGTCAAATTATATAACAAACGTATGCGCAAGGCAGGTGTTCGCGGTGCTGGGCCTCTACATGGGGTTCAAACTTGACGCAGACAAAAAGAGCCGCAGAAATATCCCCAAGCAGTTCCTCATCCTGTCCAACCATCAGAGCCTCATGGACATCGTAGTCTATCTGGTATACTTCGGTGACAAGAAGGTCCGTTTCGTCGCCAAGGACAGTCTGTCAAAGGTCCCGATGGTCGGCAAGATGCTCAAAAGCCAAGGACACTGCATGATTCCACGAAAGGGAAGCCCCATGCAGGCAATGGATACGCTCAAAAAGTTTGGATGCAAAGTCACGGAGGACGAGCAGATTCTTCCCCTTATTTTCCCGGAAGGAACAAGGAGCAAGGACGGCAAGCTGGGCAAGTTTTATGCCGCAGGCTTCCGAATGGTCGAAGACACGATCAAGCTCCCCGTAGTAGTATGCGCGCTCGATGGAGGCTGGAAGTTGTCCAACCTCCTCAGGATCCTCAGCAATTTATCCAAAGGATCATACAGAGTTAAGGTCCTGAAAGTCTATGACAGTCCCAAAAGCAAGGAAGAAGAAAAACAGATACTCGCAGAAGCTTCGGACCTCATAGACGCGCAGCTTAAAGAATGGAGAAGCTGAAAAAGAAGTAGAAGGCAAAAAGCAGGAGCTGACAGGACAGAAGCCCCAGATCTGTTCCCTTGACGGCAGCTTATGCCAGCCCCGACTCAGAGAAAGCCCCCCGTATATGATGAACAGGCTCCAAACCCGGAACATCGAGAGCTATCACGTCAAAACGGATGAAGCAGGATTCGTATTCGTGGTGTTCCATCAGGAAATATTTTGCCGTCCTGACGATCCGGCTTCTCTTGCGGGGACCCAACTCACATGCCAATGTTTCCGTAGAGCCGCCCGGAAGGGATTTGACCTCTACAAAGACAAGGCTCTCCCCTTCACGGGCAATTATATCTATCTCCCCGTCCTTCATGCGGTAGTTGCGTCTGATGATTTCAAAAGAGTGTTCAGAAAGGTACTTGGAGGCCCTTTCCTCGCCATCCCTGCCTTTTTCAAAGGTAGACAGCTGGGCAGGTGTCAAAATTTAGAACTCCGTGTTGACGAGCATGCTTCCAAACTCGCCCTTGACCTTACTTCCATTGGCGGAATAGGCAGAGTATTCTGAAGACTCCTTCTGATAGCATTCTTCCAATACGTTTCCAATGAATTCCTTTGTTGTCCCGACATAAAAGCTGAGGGCATCGTTTTCAACCTTGCTCTTTGTCAACTTGCCACGAAGACTGGAGAACACCGGTTCTACATCCTTCTGGAAATACAGGCTTCTGTCAGACCCTACGATTTTCTCCCGCTCTTCGTCCAGAACTACGAAATTGTCACTCAGCTTCCTAAGCTTCTCAAGAGTCACCTGCAAACTGTCCCAATTGCGTTTTCTGACATCTTTGTGAAGCCTCCCCTGCTCCCGCAAGATGTTATCAAGCAGGGCATCTTCAGACTTCAGAATCTCAAGAAGCCTCGTATTCCCCGACGGAACCGCCCCGCCTGAAACACTTTCAGAAACTGCATCTTCAGCAGCATCCCCGGACAGTCCCTTCAGGAACGCTGCATTGCGTTCGTGAATACGCCTGGCGGCAAGGTCATCCTCATAGGGATCTGCGCCCACAAGCCCTTTACCAGCCACAGGAATATTCCCTGCGGTGGTCGTAGAAGGTGAAGGAGACTTGAATGCCTCCTTCACCGCCTTCATAAAACTCATCTTCATTTATCCCTTCCCACGAGAAAATTCTTTCTCATCTCCATTATCGGAGAAGCAGGAACTGGCTTAACAAGAAAATACCAGTCGCTTACTTATTGCAAATTCCGGTTACTGGCCTTATACTGTATTTATGAATTTTCTGCCAGAAGATTTCAAGGCGTATACGGCCCCGGGAGCAGACAGAGCGGGTATCCTCATGCAGCATCTCAAAGACAGAGGTGTAGAATCCGCCATAGCC
>CAMNGY010000445.1 GCA_946538795.1 uncultured Treponema sp. | reverse complement strand
GACATCATGAACAGCAACGCCAACCTGTACGGGGAGCTCCTGGCTTACGGGGACTGGACCTATCCTGCCATGCTGGAGCTGGTGGACCTTCGCATACGATATTACGGCAAGCTCCTGGACAGCCTGAGGCCGGATGGGGAGGAGGTTTTCTTGAAGAAAGGTTTCCACAACTCCTTCCTTGGCTTTTATGGCGATGTGGGTCTTGTCTCCCGGCTGGAAGGCGGAGGAGACAGCATGGAAGGCTTTTCAATGGAAGGGATGTTCCCCTGGTTCATGATACAGAAGAAGGACGGAAGCAGCATATTGATGCGGCTGGAGGGGTCTGCCAGGGGAATTCTGGACGGAGGGCGGAAGTTCCGTTTCCCGGCTTATTTCACAGTCATGTCCTCCGACTCGAAGGGCAAGACAAGCATTCCAGACAGGGGGAAGGATGCGGTTGACATAGACTCCTATGAAGGGGAGTTCTGCTGGGACGGGAAGCAGGCCAAGGCTTACCTCAAGGACAGCATGTTCGGTAAGCGGCTTATCTTCAGCGGAAGCGCGCAGGAGTAAAAAATCATCTTCTTCCCTTGACGTTTTTTGACGGCTTTTATTATGTTTTTTGTTGTAGGTAAAAGGCCTGCACAACAAAACGAAGGTTTTATGAGAGATGGACGAGGAAAAAGAAGAGAAGGCCGCTGATGTGGCCGATGGCGTTTCAGAAGATAAAGTCCGTGAGGATGGAGCTGCTGGCTCAGGGCTTGACGCCCAGGATGAGGCCGGACAGGATGCCGCTTCGGGGGATTCTTCCGGGGACGATGTCCCTTCCGATGCGAATGAGCTTGAGCTTCTGGCCAAGAAGGTTTCCGCCCTTGAGAAGGAGCGTGATGAATTCAAGGACCAGTACCTGAGGAAGTGCGCGGATTTCGACAATTACCGCAAGCGCATGATAAAGGAGAAGCAGGATGCTTTCGACTATGCCAACACGAGCTTGCTCAAGGATTTGCTGGACAGTCTGGACAACTTTGACCGCACGGTCGAGGCCGCTGCTTCTGCGAACGATGCTAAGTCTATAGCCGACGGAGTGAAGATGATAAACAAGGGGCTTGTGAGCATGTTGGAGAACAAGTACGAGCTTGTTTCCTACGGGCAGGCGGGCGATGCCTTTGACCCGGAGCTGCACGAGGCGATAGGCAAGTCCGACGATCCCGTGCCGGAGCCGGTGATAAAGGCCGTGTACCTGAAAGGCTACAAGCTCAAGGACAGGGTCATCCGCCATGCCAAGGTCATGGTTTCCATGCCGGACGGCACGGTGAAGCCGGCTGCAAAGGACGGGGCTTCCGGTCCGGATGAGGCTGATAGTGCGAATAGTGGGGATTCCGGGGCTTCTGCCACGGAAGAATAAAGAAATATTTGAGAGGAGATATACATTATGGGAAAGATTATTGGAATTGACTTGGGAACGACGAACTCTTGCGTCGCAGTCATGGAGAACGGGGAGCCTGTAGTAATCCAGAACTCCGAAGGCTTTCGCACCACGCCCTCAATCGTGGGCTTCACTGCGAAGGGCGACCGCATTGTGGGCCAGCCTGCCAAGAACCAGATGGTCACGAACCCTCAGAACACCGTTTATTCGATCAAGCGTTTCATAGGCCGCCGCTACAACGAGCTGCCCGATGAAATCAAGCGCATTCCTTACAGCGTGAAGGATCATGGCGATGACGTGCGCGTCGAGGTTGATGAGGCCGGACAGAAGAAGGAATTCAGCCCGCAGGAGATTTCCGCCTTCATCCTGCAGAAGATGAAGAAGACTGCTGAGGACTATCTGGGCGAGAGCGTTACCGAGGCCGTCATCACCGTTCCTGCCTACTTCAATGACTCGCAGAGGCAGGCCACCAAGGATGCCGGAAAGATTGCTGGCCTTGACGTAAAGAGGATCATCAACGAGCCGACCGCCGCGTCGCTCGCATTCGGCTTCAAGCAGGACGGTGACAAGGACAAGACGATTGCCGTCTATGACCTTGGAGGCGGTACTTTCGATATATCCATCCTTGAGCTGGGTGACGGAGTGTTCGAGGTCAAGGCTACGAACGGAGACACTCACCTGGGAGGAGACGACTGGGACGGCCGCATCGTCAGCTGGCTGATTGACAGCTTCAAGGCCGATACAGGAATTGACTTGTCCAAGGATGCGATGGCAAAGCAGCGCCTGCGCGAGGCGGCCGAGAACGCGAAGATTTCTCTTTCTAACCAGACGACGACAGAGATTAACCTGCCCTTCATCACCGCGGATGCGACCGGTCCGAAACACTTGCAGAAGACACTGACCCGCGCCGAGTTTGAGAAGATGACGGATGACCTCTTTGAGAAGACAAAGGAGCCGTGCCGCAAGGCTATGTCCGATGCTGGTATCTCCGCCGACAAGATTGACGAGATCTTGCTCGTTGGTGGCTCATCTCGTATGCCAAAGGTGCAGGAAATTGTCAAGAGCATCTTCGGCAAAGAGGGAAGCCGCGCGGTCAACCCCGACGAGGCGGTCGCCATCGGTGCCGCCATCCAGGGCGGAGTCCTCAAAGGTGACGTCAAGGACATGGTCCTTCTGGACGTTACGCCGCTTTCGCTCGGAATTGAGACGATGGGAGGCGTGTTCACCCGCCTGATCAACCGCAACACGACGATCCCGACCAAGAAGAGCCAGGTGTTCTCCA
>CAMNGY010000444.1 GCA_946538795.1 uncultured Treponema sp. | reverse complement strand
AGGCCGTCTTAGCGTCCCCGGATTCAATCCACTTGAGTATGTTCTGGTCGAATTCTTTGGCCGAAAAGTATCCCATGCTCTTCAGCCTTTCGTTCATAGCCGCCGACTCTATAATAATCGGCAGGTTTCGCCCTGGTTTTACGGGCAGTTCAATAGAAGGAACGCTGACTCCGAGCAGATCCACCTTGCTGGCGTCCGTGCCCAGCCTGTCATAGACCTTGTTCTGGTCCCAGGCTGAAAGGGTGACGACCAGCTGCACTTCCTTCTGCTCGCGTATCGCTCCGACACCGTAGAGCTGGGAGATGTTTATGATTCCAAGTCCGCGTATTTCCATGTGGTGGCTTATGTATTTGTTCGCTCCGCGGCCTACCAGGGTGTTTCCGTTGACGCAGGACAGCTCTACTATGTCGTCCGCGACCAGGCGGTGGCCGCGTTCCACAAGCTCCAGTGCTGTCTCGCTCTTGCCGACTCCGCTCTCGCCCATGATGAGTATTCCTATTCCATAGACTTCTACCAGTACTCCGTGCAGGGTTTTCTTGGGAGCGAAGACATTGGAGAACACGCGAAGGAGCCTGGCTGAGAATTCAGATGAGTCAAAGTCCGTCTGCAGGACGGGGCAGCCGGAGTTCTCGGCGAAGTAAAGGAACACGCCGTCCGGAGTCAGGTTATGGGTAAAGACGACGCAAGGAATTTCGTATTCGAAGAATTTTTTTATGCCTTCGGTATTGCCGTCCTTCTGCATCTTTAGGAGATATGCATATTCACCCCTGCCGAACAGCTGAAGACGCTCATAGGCGAAGGCATCGTAAAAGCCTGCGAGCTCCAGACCGGGGCGGTTTATGTCCGGGACCCCTATGAGCCTGGACAGGCCGCTCCTCCCCGCTATGCAGCGCAAGTTGAGGGAGTCGTGACCTTTCAGGTTTAAGTCTAGTAAATCCAGAACTGTGAAGTCCTTTTCGGGCATGGGACTATTATACTATCAAATGATGTTAAAATCAAGGTCGCTCATCGGATTGGTATGTGATGGACATCACCGGAGGGGAGGCGGTTTCCCGCCCCGGTATGAAATTAAGGTCGCTTATTGGATGGGGATTCGGGCCGGCATAGTCCCTTGAAAAAGGCGCACTCTTCATCGTTGCACTCTATGGCTGCCTGCTGCCTTATGTCCTCGTGGAAGATGTGGAACAGCTTGCCCTTCCTGTCCTTTGCGGCGTAAAGCCTGAATGTTACGGGTACGTTGGCCTCGCATAGGGCCTGGACGAGCGGCGGAGCCTGAAGCTTGAGTATGTCGTCGGTCGAGGTCATTATGTACAGGGGCGGCAGGGCCGGCGACACGTGGGGAGCGACCGAAATCATCTCAAGTTCGTCCTCTGTCCCCCCTTGCGGAAGGAATTCCTTGAGTATCTTGGGCAAATTCTTGTCAGGCAAGTCCTTGGGGTGGACATCATAGACCCCGCAGTTCAGGGCCGCTGCCCTGATGTCCAGCGTCGTGTCGATGGGGAAGGGGAAGTTTTTTGCATAGCCGGGATCCGACCGGGCGCAGAGGTAGAGGCCCAGAAGGTGCGCTCCCGCGGAGTCCCCGACGGCGAAGAGGTTGCCTGTGTCCAGCCCGTATTCATCGGCATGGCTTTTTATGAAGCGGAATACCAGATCCGTGTCCTCGACCGGGGCGGGGAACTGGAATTCCGGGCACAGGCGGTAGGTGAAGTTCACCACGGCGAAGCCTCTCCTGGCCAGGTCCATGCTGTAGAACTGGTACAGTTCCTTGTCCCCGTAGACCCAGGCCCCGCCGTGGACATTCACGATGACGGGAAGCTTTCCCTCGGCGTCCTTTGGCCTGTATATGTCAAGCTTCTGCCAGGTTGCGTCTTTTCCGTAGCTTATGTCGTCTTTTCGGGCTATGCAGTCCGGGGTGACCAGCCCCGCATCCCTCTTTGCGTCGCTGATTTTCCAGTCCCGCCGTATCCTGTCCACAACTTCAGACATGAAAAGCCTCCTTCTTGTTCGATGATATGAAGAAGATATGAAAAAGCCCGCTTTTTGAGCGGGCTGTGGCCGTGCTGTCCGGCCTCTATTTCTTTTCCTGGACCCGGTCCTTCTCTTTCTTGACCTTCTGATCCAGTACGTCCATCATCTTGTTCAGTGCGGCGGCGAAGTCGTAGTCATCGCTCGTCACGTGGGCATTGGCCCCCCAGCGGAAGTTCACCGTCGTGTCGAAGTAATATTTCTTGTCCTCTTTCACGCGGAGAATCAGGTCCACTATCAGGCTGTCGGCGTAGTCAATCCTCTTGAGCTTCTGGTTGATCAGCTCCGACTGATCCTTCTCCAACGTGAACCCCTGCGCTGATATTGATTTTGTCATAGGCTATTTTCTCCTTCTATAATGCATTTTGGCGGGCAGCGCGGAAAACTTCCGGCGGAAAGCCTCTTGCCTTACCTGCCCTATCCTTAGTATACAACCATATCCGGGAAAAAGCAAAGTATTTTTGGGAAGGACAAGAAAAAGGCTTTGGAAAACGGGCCGGCCTCGGGAAGTGCTCCGGCCGGCCTTCAGTCCCCCGTGGTCCCGCTGTAGACGGTGCGGAATTCCAGGCCCGGCGCTGTGGGGCAGCATTTCCTCTGGGGGAGGCTTATCAGTCCCCCGTGGACCCTCTGTAAATCAGGCTTGTCCCGCTGTAGACGGTGCGGAATTCCA
>CAMNGY010000443.1 GCA_946538795.1 uncultured Treponema sp. | reverse complement strand
CGATCGAGGACGGCATCATGACCGGCGACCTCGCCCGCCTTGCCGACCCAGCCGCCAAGAAGATCGTCAACAGCTGGGAGTTCATCGACGAGATAGCCTCCCGCCTGTAGGCCTGCCCCTCCCGCGGGCAGCGTGTCGTCCGCGGGGAGGACATCAGGAAAACCGAGCCCGCTATCAGGATTGCCCGCCGCGTTTTCTCAGGCATCCTCATCCCCTATGCGTACTGCCGTGAAATGCGCTCCTCGGGATCCGTGCTGAGCAGATAGAGCGCGAAGGCAAACAGCCACTCAAGCGGCTTCATCAGGACATAGACCGCATCGGCACGGAGCGGTGTCGTGATGAGCCGTGAGATCGGGTAGCCGTGCGCATCGTAGAAGCGGCGGATCTTTCCATGCAGGCGCGGGGCTCTTTCCGCAAGCAGTTCCTCGAACGCGTTCGCCACCATGAGCTGGCGGTTCACGACGATGCTTACCCCCCTGCGCTTTCCCATGCGGAGCGGCTTCACGAGCTTTCTGTGCCCGCCCGCGGCAACAGTGCAAAGATAATGCCCGTCATAGTCAAGCGGCGGAGGCGGAATCTGGGAAGAAAAGGTCCAGTCCGCCGTCATCGTAAACATTTTTGCGCAGCCGTCCGCCCCCTGCCCGAACAGGATAAGAACGGCTTCTGTCAGCATCACAAGAGGGACGAGGGCGGCGAATGTTGCGACGGGCCAGTGCGAAGCCTTCCTCAAAAACGAATACAGCCGTTTAAGGACGGAAGAACGCGACCTTTCTATCTTTCCGTCCATAAGCGGAATCTGCGCCAGGACCTGGGCGCGGACATGATAAAGCGAAATCAAGAGAACATTGAAATGGAACAGCAGAGGCATGCTCTCTATAAAACCCGCGAAATACGGCGGGGATTTCATGAAGAAGAGCGGCGCGAGCTGCAGGCAGAACAAGACGCTCAGCACATTCCCGAGCAGGACGCCCGCCAGAGAAAAAGCCGCGGCAATCGGAGAAAGCTTCCGCGCAGGAACAAGGGCAATCGTAAGGAGAGAGACAATTCCGACAGCAATCAAAGTCAAGAACGAAAAAAGATACTCCCCGGAAAGCGGGGAATGATACGCCCCCTCAATAACCTCCTCGTTCCATTCCGCATCAGTCACGTCAAAGACATCTGCATGCACCCAATAAAAAGCAATTCCCAGAATCAACGTGAGGAACAGCAGGACCCGGGGGATAAGCTTGCGTCCGGCGAACAAATTCCAGAGGTTGAGGAAGCTGAGAACGAAAGGTATTCCTATAAAAATTGCGAACAAAATAATCACATACATAAACATTTCCACCAAGTTGAGGAAGGTGAAGTCCATCTCCGGCCCCGGCCCTTGTCTTACTCTTGCACAATCCTCCGCGCCCGGGCGCGGGAAAAGTTCCAGCTGCGGGGCGTGAGGGGCTTGTCCCCGAGTTTTTCCCTGAGCACGTCGCGGTAGTCGAACGACTCCGCCACATGCCGCCCCAGCGCATCACAGGCGAAATCCACGCGCAGCATACCCGCGCGCTCAAAGGCCGGGGCGGCGTCGCAGGATGTGTCATTGGCAAGATTACGCAGGTCGCTGATACCCCGGTATGTCAGCTCCGTCCGGTCCTGCCTGATATGCGCGAGATTGTAGTCCGCTATCCAGTAGTCGGGTCGGGCGAGCGAGAGGGCGGCATAGCAGACACAGACGACGGCAAAGCCGTAGCGGAAGAGGAGGAAACGGCGCGAGAAGACCTGCGCGGCCTGACCCGCAAGCAGAAGTGACAGGACGGCGAGCGTCCACAGGACGAGCACGCGCAGGAAGGTCAGCTGCCCGTAGTGGCCGATGTAGCGGAACATGCGGAGGGCGGCGGAGGCTATCATCGCGTATGTGCAGGCGCAGAAGACGGAGAGCAGGACCTTGAGCGGGGCACAGTCCCCGAAGCGGGCGAGGACCGCCTGCACGATTATGACGGCAATGACAAAGAGAGGCATCGTCACGGAAGCGGGGTTACCGTAGACGAGTATAGTACTGAGAAGCCCGAGCGCGAGTGCGGGCAGGGCAAGACCCTTCCATATCCTGACCCGTTCCGCGCGGGCTTCCTCGCTTTCCTCCGGCACATTGCTGACGGCATCCAGCGAGGCGACGCCGGCCTCCCGCTTCCACATAGACTCAATGCTTTCATCATTGTCCATTCTTAGTTTCCCCCTTCATTCTGACTGTCTTGACTGTCCTGATTGTCCCGGTTGTCCTGCCCGGACTCCTCACCCTCGTGAGAGTCCCCGGGGAAATCCGGCTGGTATTCCAGTATGTCGCCCGGCTGGCAGCCGAGCGCGGCGCAGATTTTGTCCAGCGTTTCCATCCGCACGGCCTTTGCCTTGCCGTTTTTAAGGATGGAGATGTTCGCGAGCGTTATGCCCACTTTATCAGCAAGCTCGCCGACCTTCATCTTGCGGCGGGCAAGCATAACGTCCAGGTTCACGATGATAGCCATGAGAGCCCCCTAGATGGTCAGGTCAAGCAGGTATTTTTTCATTTCCTATTGGCCTCCGTGCGTGAGGATAGTACACATATATGCGGAAGTCAATAGGTTTTTATCGCATTACGATAAAATTTAATCGTTCCGTGATATGGCAGGCTCCTCTACGAGGGCACGGGCACCCTGATGCTTGGCGGGGCTCTACCGGTGGGCGGGGCTCT
>CAMNGY010000442.1 GCA_946538795.1 uncultured Treponema sp. | reverse complement strand
CTGGAACTTCATCTACAAGCCGCACCCGATGTACTCGCACCCGGAGCAGGTGGAAAGGCTTCCTGCAAACACGATCTTCATCGAATTTGGGAACATCAATGACATCATTGACTGCTGCGACGTTGCCATAACCATTGTCTCAACAGCGAATTATATCGCACTCATTCGAAAAAAGCCGGTCGTCATGCTGGGCTACAACCAGATACGGGGGAAGGGATGCTGCTACGAGGCCTACGAGGAAAACAGGATAGAGGCCGCCGTCAAAGAAGCCCTAGAAAAAGGTTTTACGGAGGAACAGCAGCGGAACTTCCAGACGCACATCGCACAGCTGATAAAATACTACCTGTACGATGACATGCAGCCGAGGGAACTGCGCTACGGCAAGGCGGCTCCGAAAAGCTTTGAAGATTTCTACGAGCTGAACAGGCTTCTTGCTAAAAAGGAATAGAAGTGAGTGTTTTTTCAAAGAATTCTTTTGTCAGTTGTATCTCTTTGGGGTATAATTGTGTAACTGCGGCAACCATGGGGCTAAATGGGCTCAGATCTTTCTCCGGTCCTTTCGATTGGTGTATCTCTGAACTACCATCAGTTCTAGAGGTGATGGAAAATAACTTTGAAGATTTTATGGACAGG
The DNA here is from genome assembly GCA_946538795.1 of uncultured Treponema sp. Classification (GTDB taxonomy): domain Bacteria; phylum Spirochaetota; class Spirochaetia; order Treponematales; family Treponemataceae; genus Treponema_D. Next base: position 2,067 of record CAMNGY010000442.1, on the reverse strand, counting down.
GAAATTCTGATTTCCTCTAAAGAAAATCAGAAACACTTCACGTACAGCAAATATTGTTTGACATATCCACATGATATTAGAACGAGTTTAGCAAATGATTACGAGGAGATCAAGGAAAAATATCAGAGGCGAATCAGAAAATTCAGAAATGCCATAGAGAAACCGACCTGTTTTTTCAGAATCGTGAAGGATAATGTCGAGACAAGCTGGATAAACGAAAATATGGATTACATTGAGTCCATAATCAAAAGAATGAACCGTAAAAACGAAATTATTTTTCTGATCGGACCTGATATAGAATTGCCTAAATGTGGTAGTAGCTTTCATGTCAATTTAGATGAATCCATGTTTGACTCCCCGCCGAAACTACATAATTTTATATCCTGTATATTTCCTCGTGATATAGTGGACAAAAATCTCAGGTTTTATATTCACAACGCCCCTTATCATTTTATAAACGCAGCCTGTTTTCGTCCTGCCCTAAACGATGTACTAGTCAGTTTTTTCTCTGGCAGGGACTGGTATATATGGGGGGGGCTGCCTATGGCAGTAGGCTCAAGAAACGATTGGACGGAACAGGTGTACGCGTTTTAGGATTTATAGACAATTCTCCAGACAAAATCGGATCAGATTTCGAAGGCTTAAAAGTTTATCATTGGAATCAGGTTTCATCATCTGTCAGTAACGTATTTATTGCAATTTCTGATCCGAAAAGTAGCACATGTGTAAAGGAGCAAATCCATACCAGTGCTCCCAGAGTCTCTGTATACGAGTTCCGTGATTTGGCAGAAGCTATTCAGAAACTTCCGCTTGATGCATTCTTTGATTCAGGACTGATAAAGCCGGAATAGTCCAATTAAAAAAGGAGATATATGGGAATGAGGAACACTAAAAATGACCGACTTCATGAATGACTATGCTGATAAAGTTTCCGGCGGCATCCGGGAAATGCAGGTCACCGACGGGCAGGGGCGGAAGCTGAGCACGCAGGACGGGATTGAGGCGTGGGCGACGAAGGCGAAGGAAGTCCGCGACAAGCTGGGCGGCCTGACCTTCTTCTGCGGCAACGGGGCCAGCGCAACAATGGCGGAGCACATGTCTCACGACTGGTTCCAGAACGGCAGAATGAACACGACGACCTGCTCGGAGACGGCGCACCTGACGGCGATTGCAAACGACATCTCCTACGAGGACGTGTTCAGCTACCGAATCGGGCGCATCCTGTCCGAAAAAGACATCCTCGTGACCATCTCGTCCTCGGGGAATTCCCCGAACATCGTCAAAGCTATAAAAACCGCACGCGACAAGGGAAGCTTCATCATTACGCTGTCGGGCAAGTCGGCGGACAACCAGTCCAGGAAACTCGGCGACCTGAACTTCTACGTGCCGCTGGACACCTACGGGCTGACGGAAAGCGCCCATGCGGTCGTCCTTCATGCCGCACTGGACCTGTTCCTGGAAAAGTACGAGGGAGGGATGCACTGATGAAGGTCGTGGTCGGGGCATCCTCGTTTGCGGACGCCGATGGCGCGCCGCTGAGACTGCTGCAGGACAAGGGGCTTGAGGTCGTGCGGAACCCCTACGGTCGCCGCCTGACGGAAGACGAGACGATAGCGCACCTGCAGGGCGCGGACGGCCTGCTCGCCGGCCTTGAGCCGCTGAACGAGCGCGTCCTGTCACAGTCGGCGGACCTGAAGGCCATTGCCCGCATCGGAATCGGCATGGACAACGTGGACATGAAGGCCGCCGAAAGGCACGGAATCAAGGTGTCGAACACCCCCGGCGGACCGACCGAGGCGGTGGCGGAGATGACCGTCGCAATGCTGCTTGCGCTCATCCACCAGGCTAAGCCATCTGATGCGGACATTCATGCGGGAATATGGAAGAAACGGATGGGGAAAAGCATCAGGGGCCTGCGGGTACTGGTCGTGGGCTATGGGCATATCGGAAGGAAAGTTGCGGACCAGCTGAAAGCACTGGGTGCGGATGTCCGCGTCCATGACAAGTACCTGCCCGGTGCCTCCGATACTACGCTGGAAGACGGGCTTTGCTGGGCCGAGGCCGTCA
>CAMNGY010000441.1 GCA_946538795.1 uncultured Treponema sp. | reverse complement strand
CCCGCCTTCTCCATCAGGGATATGACGTGGCGGACGAAGAGCGTCTTGCCCGCGCCGTTCCCGCCTGTCAGGGCGAGCTTGCTCCCCCTCCGTATCTCGACGTGGGGAACCTTCAGCCGGTAGGAGCCCGCGCGCAGCTCCGTCTCCTCGATGACGACGGGCCTCGCTGAATCCGTCCCGGACAGGGAGAAGCCCTCCTTCCTCCTCAGGGCCTTCCTCACGCTGTCCCGCTCGCTTTCAGTCCGGCTGACCTGGGTCGAAAGCCGTGCCTTCGCGTCGCCCGTCGTCCGGTCCTTGCCGCTTATCCTCGCCACGTCGATTTTAGCCTGCGCGTCGTGGTCGCGCGGGTCCACCGCCTTCTTGGAAAGCCGTGCCCTCGCCTTCTGGTTCTGCGCCTCAAGCCGTGCGCCCCGCTCCCTCTCGCGGGAAGCCTTCGCGTCAAGCCTCTCCCATTCGCCGCGGGACTTCTCGCCCGCGCACCGCCTGAGCTCCAGGGCCTTGGAAAGCCCGCAGGGGTATGAGTCAAATGCGGTGCGATCCTGCCCGCTAGCGAAGGCCGAAGCCTCATCGTACAGGAACACCGTCCGCGTGCAGAGTTCGTCCGCGAACGCGCGGTCGTGGCTCACCATAATCCCCGTCCCGGTAAACTCACGCAGGGCATCCGCAATCATAGAGGATGTCCTTTCGTCCAGATGGTTGGTCGGCTCGTCGAGCAGGAGGACAGCGGGCTTTTCCGCAAGGGCGCATGCAAGCTGGACCCGCTTTTTCTCGCCGCCCGACAAACTGTCGTAGCGGCCTAGCATCTCCTCCGTTACGCCGAGGCGGGAAAAGAAGCGCCGCACCTCGTTGTCGTCCGACCAGAAGGCCGTGTACAGGTTTTCGGGAATTTCGGCACATTCCTGGGGACAGTATACAGCATCTGCCGTGACTCCGCTACCGCCATTGTCGCACGCGCGGACATTGCCCTGCGTTGTTCCCGGTCCGCAGGAGATTTTCCCGCCGTCTGGAATCAGCATGCCGGCGATGAGCCTGAGCAGGGTGGACTTGCCCGATCCGTTGCTGCCCGCGACGCAGGTCCAGCCCTCCGTGAACTGGACGGAGAGATCCTCGAACAAACGGACGTTTGTCGACGGATAAGAGAAACTAAGGTTCGTGATTTTAATGGACATTTGGCCTCCAAAGGGGAAGCCAGTCGCAACGGACTACGCGCACCGACCCGGACAAAGGATATGACTGTAACCAGGCGGCCCGAAGAAAGGGTTCCTTCGGGCTCTCCGACTGACTTCCATTATAGTTTTTTTGCGGAAATCAGGATTACAGTCTCATCTGCAATGCGTCTCCTAAAAGAAAAGATGGGTTATGAGAAATATAGTATAATGCAGGGGGGAAATTGTCAAGCGGGCGCGGGCGGCCTGCGGCAGGGAGGCGCACGTCTGTATCTGAATGCGGTGCAGTCTTTATGAACCGCGATGTGCGCATGGCTTTGTCGGGCAGTCGGCCTGCAGGCGGGCAATTTTATCCGGGCGAATATATCCGGGCGGGCGGCCTGCGCCAATCAGCCCGCCCGCAAATGACCCGCCCCCCCGTATGGACAGAAAGGGCGTTACGCTCTACAATGGTCTCATGATTCAGGACAAATCCCCTTCCGGGCCCGCCAGCATACGCGACAGGGCCGCCAGCATACGCGACAGGGCCGCCAGCATACGCGACGTAATCCGCTACATCGACCGCTTCCAGGACGCGCTGCTCGTCATCTACCTGGACGACAAGCTCCTGGACCGGGGGGTCTTCCTCTCCCACATCAAGGACATCTCCCTCCTGCACCGGGCGGGCCTCCGCATCATCCTGGTGCCGGGGGCGGCGGTCAGGATAGACGACGTGCTCTCCCGCGCGGGGATACGCTGGCGGATCAAGGACGGCTGCCGGGTGACCGACGCGGACGCGATGCCCCTCATCAAGATGGCGGCCTTCGACGTGTCCAACCAGGTGATGACCGCGCTCGCGGGCGAGAAGGTCCCCGCCCTGATCGGCAACTGGGTCCGCGCCAGGGGCAGGGGCATCCTTGCGGGCTTCGACTGGGGGACGGTCGGCGACATAGACAAGGTGGACGCGGTTTCGCTCGGAAAGGTGCTGGAGGACGGCTTCATCCCGATTTTCCCCTGCATCGGCTGGTCGCTCGCGGGCAAGCCCTACAACATCTCGTCGGTACTGCTCGCGGAGAAAATCGCCGGGCACCTGAACGCCGACAAGCTCTTCTACCTGGTTCCTGGCGCGTCCATAACTGACGGCCGTTTCGCCATACCGGAAGGGCTCGGACTCTCCGCCGAGGGAACGGTGCCCGCGCTGAGCCTGGACGAGCTTGACGCATTCTTGCAGGCTAACTGCCCTTCGGCAGCTTCAGGAGGCGGCTCCACTGGCGGCGGGACACCGGGGAAAGACGAGCCCCTGCCCGTCCGACAGGCCAAACGAACGGTAAGCTCAGGCCCCGAGGCGAGCGACGAGCAAATCTTCGAGCTGCTCCGCACCGCCCGCCGTGCCTGCACGTCCGGCGTGTCCCGCGTGCACATCCTGGACGGGTCGGTGGAGGGGACACTGCCCTGCGAGATTTTCTCCGACTTCGGCTCCGGCACGATGGTATACGTGCGCGACTACGGACGCATCCGCGACATGGAGAGCGACGACATACCCGCCGTCCTCACCCTCATGCAGC
>CAMNGY010000440.1 GCA_946538795.1 uncultured Treponema sp. | reverse complement strand
CCCGACGATCTGCTCCGCGAGCTTTCCGCCGTAGATGTCGCTCAGGCTGTCACCCTTGAAATACCAGCCTGCAATTCCGAGCGCGTGGTTCAGCATCCCCGAGTCAAGGAATTGCAGGTGCGGGCGGAGTTTCAAATCCGGCATGAACGGCAACGTCGCTTCCGTCACCGGGTAGCGCAGGTACAGGAGCATCGCACGCTCCAGTGTCCGCAGGGCATTCCCGATTTCCTTGGACTTGTAGCCGGAGTTCCCGAATTTCTCAAAGGCAATCCTGTTCCCTGTTTCTGCCGGGGCTGTCTCTATCACATGACGGATGATGTTAGTCTCGCTTTCGTTTCTGGCATATTTGGAAACATCGTCCTTGAATGCGGAAAAAAGGGACTCGTACACATCGGACACCTGGCTCAAATCCTGATTCTCCGTGTAGCGGGAGATGGCTTCCGGCATACCCCCGACAAACGTGTACAGCTTGAACAGCTCGCTCAGCTTGTGATGGGCAATCTGCGGAACGGGAACGGTCCGGTAGAAGTCAAGCACGGTCTGCTCGCCCAGCGCAAGAAGGAATTCCTCAAAAGTCATGGGGTACATGTAGCGGTATTCCACCCGCCCCACCGGAAAGCTGATTTTGTGCATGTCCATCATGATTTCGAGCAGGGAGCCCGCGCTTATGACGAACAGGTCGGGGACTTCCTCGTAGAAATAACGCATCTGCATGACCGCATTCGGTGAATTCTGGATTTCATCGATGAAGAGCAGGGTTTCACCCGTTGGAACTAAGCCTTTCTCGATGCAGATGAACTGGAAGAGTTTTTTTGCATCAAGGGAATTGTTGAACAGATCCCGGTCATCCTCCTTTTCCAGATTCAGGTAGATGAAGCTGTCAAAATCCGTGGCGAATTCCTTGATGACGGTTGTCTTGCCGACCTGCCTTGCCCCTCGGAGGACAAGGGGCTTCCGGTGTTCGGAGACTTTCCACTTCCGTAATTCCTGCACGATAGACCGCTCAAAGCTCATTGCCGCCCCCTTTGCACAAAGTCAGGGCAATTTTACGTCGTTTTCGGCACAAAGTCAAGGCAATTTTAGGCACTTTTGTGCCTAAAGTCAGGGCAATTGGAGGCCTAAACGGTTTCGTACTTCTCTGCTATGGCCTTCACGATGGCCTTGACGACCTGCACGTCCGGGCGGTAAGAAGATGACAAAGCGGTAGAGCTATGTTATAATGAATATGCAGGCCTTTACAGCTGCTGCCGTTGACTATTACAAGCGGTGGACTTCGCTAGCAACGGCGGGAATAGCTTGCAGGAGGAAAGAATATGCCTTTCGAAATATTGGAGAAGCAAATCCGTGCCTTGCCGGAAACGGCACAGCTTGAGGTGGCACATTATGTTGGCTATCTGTTCTCACTGTACAATAAGAAGCCTGACACAGATTCCGTTGCGGAACGTGTCAATACGTTCCTAAGGGAAAATCCAAATGCATTCGATGAATTCGCCTCTGTCCGCGAGTGCGGGCTTGAGTCAATACGGGAGTTGACAAAGAATGATACGTGGTGAGATATGGTGGGTGGATTTCGGCGAAGCTTTTGGAAGCGAGCCTAGCTTACGCCGTCCATCTATCATCGTGCAAAGCAATGTATTCAACCAAAGCTCAATGCACACGACAATCGTCATTCCGCTGACAACAAACCTGCGGCTTGCGGATTTTCCTGGAAACATGGAGCTTTCCGCAGCAGAAACAGGACTGCCGAAGGATTCCGTTGCTGTTACTCCGCAAATCACGGTTATAGACAGGGCGAGGCTTTTGGAACGCGTTTCGGTTCTCCCTGATTATATAATGCGTGAATGTACGGAGAATATAAAGTTATTGCTGGACGTGAAATAACTCTTGTAAAAACGGTGACGGCCCGCTTCTTTTGCACAAAGTCACCAAATCCGCACAAATGGGCAGTTCGCACTCCCTCGTCGCATTTGCTTCGGCATTTGCCAAAAATCCGAAAATGTGCTATAATATCAGTTGCTTGCGGGGGCGATTCCTTGTCTTGTTGCCCCGCTGCCTGCCATATTCTGCCTGAACTTCATAGCTCCTATCTGGAGTTTGCATCTCATTCTAGCTAGATGTACCCCGCCGCCTTGCAAGATTTGACACCATAATCTAGCTAGATTATGTTCCCTGTAATGTACAGTAATCACCCTGCGAACAGAGTGTATGCGCTCCCTGTTACGTGCGTACGCGATTCCGTTGCAATACGGTAAAACTCCGCTGTACGTGGGGGATCGAGGTACGTTCTGGAATTGGAACATCTTGGCCGCATCAAAGGTCTGAGAATCGAGAACTGGACAAAACTGAACGAGACGGCCTTGACGACCTGTGCTGCTACAACTTTGACATATTCTCTACAAACGAAACCAGTAGGGACTGGTCATGATTTGATAACTTGGAGAAGTGTTTCATAAGGTTCGCCGCATTGTCATTCGTCTTTGAAGTAAGATTTTCGTCATCGCTTCCCGTGACGAGGTACTCTACCGAGACACCCAGCACCTTTGCCAGACGGACAGCGACCTCCGCCGAAGGCATACAGGCTTCCGAGCCGACATCGCTGTCGATGGCCCGCTTAGTTATTCCTGCCCGGGCGGGGCAGAAGCAGCTCAAAAGCTTACAAGAAGATTCTGCAAGGCTTGCGGAAGACTGCCGGACGGCTTGTCCCGCATCTT
>CAMNGY010000439.1 GCA_946538795.1 uncultured Treponema sp. | reverse complement strand
CTGGCCTGGTACAAGCTGGTACAGAAAAGGTCCAGGGCAGACACTCTTGAGATGATAAAGGGGCTGGACTGGGAGACGATAGGCTTCCTCATAGGAATTTTCATCGTGATAGGGGCTATACAGCAGACCGGCCTTTTGGAGGACTTCGCCCTCTTCCTTGCGGGAATCACCGGAGGCTCCAAGCTTGCGGGCTTCATCATCATCCTTTTGGTTTCGGTGGCGATATCGGGCTTCGTGGACAACGTGCCGTACATCATCGCCATGCTGCCCGTGGCAAGCTCTCTGGCCGTAAACATGGGGCTGAAGCGGGAGCTGTACATGTTCGCCCTGCTGGTGGGAAGCTGTCTGGGAGGCAACCTGACCCCCTTCGGGGCCAGCGCGAACATAGTGTCAATGGGAATACTAAAAAAAGAGGGCTCCCCCATGTCTTTCGCCGGCTGGCTCAAGCTGGGAGTGCCCTTTACCGTCATAACCACAGCAGCCGCCGGACTTGTCCTCTGGCTCCTGTGGGCATAACATGTCCCCGGCCCTGACAAAAAAGGGATCCGGGACTTCCTGAAAAATCAGACCGAGATGTCCACCAGGCCGCCGATTTCGGGCATCAGTCCCGCCAGGCCGTAGGTCTGGGGCTGCTGGGCGAGCGCGATGGCCGCGTGAATCTGCTCCTCATAGCCCTTTATGAGGGCGTCTTTCTGGTTGTCGGTCAGCTCGGTCACATCGTCCTTGGACAGGGCCTTCTTGTTCATGCTGACCAGCTGGTCAATAAGGGTGTTGAGTATGTGTATCTTGTCCAGGGAGACAGTCTTCTGTCCCTCCTTGGCCGCAGTGCCGTGAACGTAGGCGAGCTGGGTATACTTCACCAGCCCGGGCTTTACGGGAACATAGAGCCTGCCGGATGAAGAGCCAGCAGTAAAAACCGACCTATAAGAAGCAGCGTTAAGGCTGATGCCGTTGTTATACATACGTGACCTCCTCCATGAGAATCTCAGGGGCAACCGGAGGCCGGCAACAACAAGCACCGGCAGCGTCCTTAAAAACGCCCCTCTAATGTCATTATCGGTAGTCAAAACAAAAGATTAGAGAAAAAATGAATTTCGTCACAGTTATGCCGGCGTTCTTGTTTATTTTGCGGGGCGGCCCGAATACGGGGCGCGGACTTTACGGTTGCCCGTGCGGGACGGCCCGAATGCGGGGCGCGGTCTGCACGCGAGGGCCTGCTTGCAGAAAATATTTCAAAAAAGACCTTTAACTTCTTCTTTGTTTTGTGGTATAATATATAGTAGGCTGCCTTGGGAATTTCCCGGAGCAGTTTTAACATATGAGGATTTGAGATGAGTGTTGAAGAACTTTATAATAAGGTCAAGGCCGATGCAGGCCTGCAGGCAGCGCTTGAGAAAGCGACTGATAGCGGAACGGTTGCGGATTTCCTGTCTGCCAACGGCTGTACTGGCAGCGCGGAGGAATTTGCCGCATACGTGGCGGAGCATTCCTGACAGGATTGTTTCCTTCCAGACAAGCCCTGCCGTACGGTGAACGTACCCGCAGGGTTTTCAGATAACTCGCTTTGATTTCCAACGGCCCTGGGCAAAGCGTATGATGAAGGCGATGCTGCGAACTATCCAGTCCAGCATCATCGCGAACCAGACTCCCATCGCACCGAAGCTTACGGGCCAGCCTAAAGCTTCGGGCAGTCCGAATATTCCCGTGTATTTGAATATATAGCTCATTCCTATCCTGACGGCCCACATGCTCAGGATGCTTACGGTCATCGTGTACGCTACGTCCCCCGCGGCCCGCAAGGCATTGGGCAGGGTGAAGGATGTCGGCCAGAAGAAAAGTCCGAAGACCCCGTGCAGCAAGGCCATGCAGCTGGCCAGGCGGGTCGTTTCATCGGACAGGCCGTACAGGCCGATCAGTTTTCCTATGAAGAGCAGCAGGGGCAGGTTCAGCAGCCAGAACCCGGAATATGCGAACAGCATCAGCTTTTTTGCATAGCGGGCGGCCTGCTTGTAATCCTCCGCCCCGCAGCATTGGCCCACGACTGTCAGCATGGCCAGCGAGCAGGCGTTGCCCGGCAGGACCTCGAAGGAGGTCATGGAATTTGCCGTGGCGTTGGCGGCTATGGCCTGCGTGCCGAATGTTGCTATAAGGGATAGAACTAAGATTTTACCAATCTGAAAGGTTGAATTTTCCAGCCCGTTCGGGATTCCTATCTTCAGGATTTTGCCTATCAGCTTCCAGTCCGGCCTGACCCGCGATATGCCCCGTATCGAGATGGCCCTGTCCTCCCCTCCTGCGGCATTTTTGCCGCGGTACAGGGCAGCAAGAAGGACGGCGGCGGCGGCCGTGCGGGACAGCAAGGTGGGGATCGCGACACCCTCCACGCCCCAGCCCAGGCCGTAGATAAGCAGGGCATTCCCACCTATGTTTATGACGTTGACCAGGAGGGCTATGTCCATTCCTATGGAGGAGTTGCCCTGGGAACGGAAGAGGGCGGCTGAAGCATTGTAGAGGGCTATTCCAGGCAGGGCGAAGAGGGTTATGAGGAAGTAGCGCTGGCTTGCGGCCATGACCTCCTGCTCCACCTGCCCGAAAATCAGGCGCAGCAGGGGACGGCGGAGGGGCAGGCCCAGCAGCACGAGGGCCAGGGCGATGCCGCTTATCGTGCAAAGCAGCTGCTTTGCGGTCTTTTCCGCCATGTCCTTGCTGCCCCG
>CAMNGY010000438.1 GCA_946538795.1 uncultured Treponema sp. | reverse complement strand
GACCGTCATGCTCAACGCCCGCCGCAACTGGAAAGGAGCTCTGGACAGGGCGCTCAGCTCCTCCCGCCTGAGCCGCGAGAGCCTGGATGCCCTCATCGGCGCAATCGAGGATTCCCTGCCCGTCTGGAGGAACTACTTCAAGGCCAAGGCGGCCATCCTCCGCAAGAGCGGGCAGACCGCGAGCGACAGGGCAGGAACGGACGGCAGGGGACTGGCCTTCTACGACCTTTTCGCCCCCCTGCCCGCCCCCAGGACGGCAGGAACGGACGGGCAGTCCTTGTTCGAGAAGGAATGGACATTCGGCGAGGCCAGGGATTACGTCATAAAGGAATATGACTCCTTCTCCAAGAACATGGGGAACTTCGCCCGCACGGCCTTTGCCTCCGGCTGGGTCGATGCGAAAATCCGCCCCGGAAAGGTCGGCGGGGCCTACGACGAGGACTTCGCAAAAGGCCACCAGAGCCGCATCCTCTGCAACTTCAGCGGCAAGTTTGCGGACATCATAACGATGGCCCACGAGCTGGGGCACGCATTCCACTTCCACTGCATGAAGGGGAAAAGCCCCCTCTTCTTCGACTACCCCATGACCCTGGCGGAAACGGCCTCCACCTTCGCGGAGACCTTGGTCAAGCAGGACATGATCGCGACAGCATCCGAAGCCGACAAATGCCGCATCATCGAGATGGACCTGCAGGACGTGGCACAGGTCCTGGTGGACATCCTGTCCCGATTCTACTTTGAGAGGGCCGTCTTTGAAGGCCGAGAGAAAGGCGAGCTGGGCGCGGACGACTTCTGCCGCCTGATGACTGAAGCCCAGGAGAAAAGCTACGGGGACGGGCTTGACGATGAGCGCCACGAATACATGTGGGCGCTCAAGTGCCACTACTACAGCACGGACCTGGACTTCTACAACTTCCCCTACGCATTCGGCCAGCTCTTCGCCGCCGCCCTCTACTCCAAGTTCCGCACGGAAGGGAAGGTCTTCACGGAAAACTACGAACGGCTCCTTGCCGACACGGGCAACATGTCCTGCGAGGACTTGTGTGCCAAGGCGGGATTCGACATCCGCGACAAGGCCTTCTGGAAAAGCGGCATAGACGTATACGCAAAGGAAGTGGAAACGCTTGTGAGGGCCTATGGAAACTAAGGGCACTGAAAATGCCGGGCGCACGGCAAAACTGAGGAAAATCCTTTCCATAATCTGCCTGGTCCTGCTCGCCATCGTCGCGGTCAGGAGCTGGCTGCGGAAGACGGAGGCCGGGACCGCAGAGATCATCGGGGAAGCGGACAAGCCGGCTGTCGCAGTCCTGCTTTCTGACGAGGGGGAATCAAACACAGGACAGGCAGCGGGCGGCACGCCTGCTGTCAACACCACGGTCACTGTCGCCGACGTTCCTGACATTCCTGAATCTCCGCAGGCCGTTCCCCTTCAGGCCGACAGCCCCTCCGACAACAGCCCCTCCGACAACAGCCCCGCCCCGCTTGAGCAGTCAGGCTCAGGAACCCCGGCGCAGGCTGGTACCGGAACGGCGCAGGCAGCTCCTCCGGCGAAAATCGCCGAGGACGGCCTGTTCACGAGCAAGGAGGAAGTGGCACTCTACATCCACACATACGGGCACCTGCCGGCCAATTTCATCACAAAGGCGGAAGCCAAGGCCTTGGGCTGGGGCGACAGATACGGCAGCGTGGACGATGCCGCCCCCGGCAAGAGCATAGGCGGGGACCGCTTCGGCAACCGTGAGGGCCTGCTTCCCAAGAAGAAGGGGCGGACCTACACCGAGTGCGACATAGGCACGATGGGCAAGAAGTCGCGCGGGGCCAGGCGGATAGTCTTCTCCAATGACGGCCTCGTCTACTACACGGGCGACCACTACGAGACGTTCGAGCTGTTATATGGAAGCGAATGAGCGGGAAAGGGAAAGAACCGAATATGTACAGTGAAGAATCACAGGGACAGGACAACGCGGACACCCCGGGCATCCCGGACGGCGCAGACGGCACGAAATGCTATACAATTGACCTCTCGGACGTACATGACAAGGATGCCCTGCACGACAAGCTGGCCCAGAGCCTGCCCCTGCCGGACTACTACGGAAGGAACCTTGACGCGCTCTATGACTGCCTCTTGGAACCCCACGGAATCTGGAACATCACGTTCACCGGCTGTGAGAAGGCGGAATCCCGGCTGGGCGGCTACTTCCTGGGCCTCAAGGAAAGCTTCGAGGACGCGGAGGAAGCGACCGACAGCGTCCGGGCACGCTTTGAGTAAAATTTAAACCGGCAATGTCTTGGCAATGTTCCGGCAATGTCTTCCCGCTTATCGGACTGCCGAGCCCCGCCAAGACTAACGCCCCCTCACTTCCGCGTGACCGAGGACTTGTTCGTCGCATAAACCGCGGCCCCGGACTGCCTGGACTTGAGCAGGTAGCCCTGGGAGACAAGCTTTTCCAGCACGCTCTTCCTGAAGTAGGAGGAATCCGAGAGCCCCAGGAATGACGCAATCTCGCTTGACTTTCGAGGCTTCCCGTAGCAGAAGGCCAGGATCTTGCCGTCATGCGCCGAGCCGTTCTCCACGGGCACGAATTCCAGAACGGGCAGGGAGTCGTCGCTTATGCCCTCCGCGTATGTCAGGTCCGGCAGGACAAGGGTAAAATGGTCGGAGCTGGAATAGACGAACGGCTTGTGACGCTCATCCGCATCCTCGTATTCCTGAAT
>CAMNGY010000437.1 GCA_946538795.1 uncultured Treponema sp. | reverse complement strand
CCGCAGGTCCCGGCGTGACCTCCGTCAGCATCTCTATGATATAGCCAAGGACGGCATGGGCAAGGGCGAACGCCCCGACGCGGACGAAGGAGACCGTATTGGAAAGATAGGAGGAAACGACCTCTATAATCTCAACGATAGCCCCGATTATCGCCGCGAACACTCCGTTCTCAAGCACGGGCCTGTGGCCGTCAACCAGCCTGGCCAGCGGCTCCCCGAAAGCCGTCAGGAGCAGGCTGCCCCCGATGAGAACCCAGTCGTAAATGGCGGGCATGTGGTGGAACAAGGCAATGCGGAGGGCAAATACGATGACATACCAGAAAAAGAAAGCTCCCGTTATGCCCGTCTTGCCGAACACCGCCTCGCCGGTCCGCCTGAGCGAGAACTTGTTGATGATGTTTATGATAAGGCCCAGCGTGTTGATGACGAAACCGACCGCGACGGTAAAACCGAAGAAGAGGAACATCCTCAGAATCGATTCCTTGCTGCCCGTCGGCATCATAGGCAGTATCTGATCGCGCGGCTCTCCGAAGAGGCCGGTGACGAAGCGACCGAAGGGGGCGAGAATCTTCTCGTTCGCAAAGAATTCCCCCGTCAGGAGGCCCATTATCATGCTGCTGATACCGATGCAGATGAACACCCAGTTGAACTTCTCCCATCCTCCTATCTTGACCTTCTTCTTGGTCATCAGGATACCGAGAATGAAGAACACCAGGCCCTGCCCCGCATCTCCGAACATAATGCCGAAGAGGAGGGTAAAGAAGAGGGCGACGAAGGGAGTCGGGTCAATCGTCCCGTAAAGCGGCGACCCGTAGCTGAAAATCATCCGTTCGAAGTTCTGCACGATCTTGCCGTGCTTGAGGCGGACGGGGACCTTCTCCTGCCCGGAGGCGACGGTCGCCACCTCGCTCGGCATGAAGTCGCGGAGCGCGGTCCTGCCCTCGGTCAGGCTGTCTATCTTCTTCATCAGGTCATGCACGAGATATGCCGGAATCCAGCCCGTTATCCTGTAGACGAACTGCGTGGACTCAAGCCTGTTCTGCACGGCAGTCAGCTGCGCGCCGAGAGAATAGGACTGCAGCAGGCGGAAGAGAAGCTCGGAATGGGTCGCGGCAAGGTTATTGCGCTCGGCCTCCAGGTCGGAAAGCTCCTTCTCCTTGCCCTCCTTCTCTTCCTTCAGCTTCTTGAGGGCATCCTCGGGAACGCCCGTGAAATCCTTGGGCAGATCAACCTTGACAAAACCTATCTTGTCCAGCTCACCGTCCACGAAGAAACGCATCTTCTTGGAACAGGCGACGAGAATGCGGCTGCCGTCCTCGCCGAGCTTGGTGACAATCGCCTTGTCGCCGAGAGAATTCTTTATGAGCCCGTAGTTGGCCGGGTCAATCTTTCCTATGCGGAGGGTCAGGAATGACAGGGACTCCAGCTGGGAAGCAGGGACATTGAGCTTTGCGAAGGCCAGGGTCTCATTGTAGGCCTCGTTGACGCGCTTGAGCTCGCCGGACAAGTCCAGCTCCCGCTCATGCAGGGCCTCCACGGACGAGATGAGCTTTTCGGCCTCCTCAAAGTCCGCATCCGTCGGAAGCTCCACGTCACCCTTGAATTCCTCCATATCCGGCAGGTTGAGCGAGGCGCGGGCATTCTGAAGCCTGTTGAACAAATCAAGGTCAGGGTTCAGCTTGGCATGCACCCCGTCATCGGACGACTGGGAGCCATGCACCAGGTCGTCCTGGAACTGGAACTCCCCGAGAGAGCCCAAGCACCTGAGGACGTTCTTGACATCCTCCCTGTATACCATAAGCTCGATGAGCCTCATCGCGGTGGTCTTAGCCATTGGTCACCTCCTGAACGCCGACAGTCTGCATCGCCTGGGCGGCAGGAATGCCCAGCCGGAGGCTTTCCGAAGCAGCGCGTATGTTGTCAAGCTCGTTCCTCTTTATTATGTACCAGCAGAAAAGCGGACATTCCGTAAAAGGATACTTGTGGAAAAGGGAATAGGTCTTGCGGACATAATCCCTCCTGAATGCATTGTATATCCATCTGGGATCTACGTTCCAGACGACTCCCTCCTCATGAGGATTCAGGAACTGGGCGTACTTCCACTTGCGCCAGGACTCCCAGTCATCCAGCGCCCACGGGAGGGTCTTCGCCGCCTCCTGGGAGAAATGCTCCGTGCCGTCCTCCTCGCCCACCGGAGAGCGGAGCAGGGAATCGACGAGCTCCTGCGGCATATCGTAATACTTCCTCAGGCGCAGCGCCCAGAGCACGCTCTCTATCACGAACCTTTCATACAGGAGGGACTTCACGTCCTCCCGGCAGTCCGCGTCGCACCGCTGGGCCGCCCGCCAGGTCTCGCCAACATACTGCCAGTCCAGGCGGAAGTCCATCTCCCGCTGCTCATTGATTGCCGGAACCTTATCATACCAGGAGAGGGATGCGCCCGAGGTCATCGCGGCGACATCCGGCCAGGCATTGTATTTGAGCAGGTTGAAGGGGGAAATGTCCACCATATCAGGCTTTTTCTTGCCGTCGCCCAGGCAGAGGGCAGCCCCGACAGACTTGATGTTCTCGTAGTCGTAATGGTGCAGCTGGGCAAGCAGGATGTCGGCGGGCTTGGAATAGCAGGTGACCAGCTTCATGTACTGGCTGATAAAACGGTCCCGGGCGGGTTTCTCCAGCTCCTTGGCAAGAACCATCTCCGGGACGACGGGCCGGGGG
>CAMNGY010000436.1 GCA_946538795.1 uncultured Treponema sp. | reverse complement strand
GCCGGGCGGACGAATCCGGTTCCGGGCGAAGGCGTGGACCGGCCTGTCGTCATGGTCATAGGCGAGGGGCCGGGCGAGATGGAGGACAGGAGCGGACGCCCCTTCGTGGGACCTGCCGGCCAGCTCCTTGACAAAATGCTGGCCGCCATAAGCCTGTCGCGGGCCGCCAACTGCTACATAGCAAACATCGTCAAGTGCCGCCCCCCGAGCAACCGCACACCCTTCCCTTCCGAAGCGGAAGCCTGCTCGCCTTTCCTTGAGGCGCAGATACATGTCCTGAAGCCCAAAGCGATCCTCGCAGTCGGCAGCACGGCGGTAAAGAACCTGCTCTCCACGTCCGACGGCATAAGCAAGCTGAGGGGACGCTTCTATGACTACAAGGGCATCCCCCTGACCGCCACATACCATCCTTCCGCCCTCCTCCGCGACGAGAGCCTGAAGAGGCCCGCCTGGGAAGACCTGAAGGTCCTCCGCGCATGGCTTGAAGAGAACGCGCCGGGCTATGACGAGCCGTTCAAATCACGGCAGGGCTAGGCCGGGCGCATGAGTTTTTTCGTAGACATTGCCCTGAACCTCCCACTGAACCAGACCTTCAGCTACAAGTGCGAGCTTGAAGGGGAAGAGGCAGGTAACGCCTTTGGCCGCCGCGTGCAGGTTCCCTTCGGCTCCCGGAGGCTGACCGGCATCGTGACGGGCACAAGCCAAACACTGCCTCCTTCATGCGCCGTCCCGGAAGAGAAGATACGGCACGTCAGCAGATTCATAGACACGGAGCCGGTGCTCACCGATGAGCTTCTCGCCCTTGCCCGCTGGGTAAGCTCCTATTACCTTTCTTCCATAGGGGAGACGATATTCGCGATGCTCCCTTCGGGGAAAAAGGAGACGGCCCTGGGAGGCATGCCTTTCAGTGACGGCGAGGACGTCTGGGACAGGAAGGAGCTCAGCGCGGAGCAGCAGGAAGCCGTGGACGGAATTCTTGCGACCGGGGAAGGAAAATCCTGCCTGCACTATCTGTACGGCATGACCGGCAGCGGCAAGACGGAAGTCTTTCTTTCCACGGCGGAACGGGTTCTCCGGCAGGGAAAGGGCGTCATATACCTGGTCCCGGAAATAGGACTGACCCCTCAGGTGACCAAGGCCGTGGTCAGGAGGTTCGGGAACACGGCGGCCATACTGCATTCAGGCCTGAGCCCCAGCAAGAGGCTTGGCGAGTGGAAGCGCATCCTTTCCCGGCAGGCCCGGGTGGTCGTAGGTGCCAGGAGCGCGGTGTTCGCCCCCGTTCCCGACCTGGGCCTCATCATCATAGACGAGGAGCATGACGGCTCCTACAAATCAGGTTCTGCCCCGCGCTACCACGCCCGGCAGGTCGCGATGCACCGCTGCCAGAAACTGGGCATCCCGCTGCTGATGGGGTCAGCCACACCTTCCGTGGAAGCATGGCAGCTCATGAAGCAGGGTGGCATAGCATGCCACAGGCTGACCCGCAGGCTGGCCGGAGGTGCCCTGCCCAAGGTGGAATGCGTCAACCTGAGCCTGGACTCCCCCCGGGACGGAGGAAGCATATCAGGAAGCCTGGAGCAGGCCCTGCAATCCGCACTGTCCCAGGGCAAGCAGGCCATCCTATTCCTGAACAGGCGGGGCTTCACGAATTTCTTCCGCTGCAACAGCTGCGGGTTCGAGCTAAAATGCCGGAACTGCTCCGTCACCCTGACATACCACAAGCAGGACAACCGGCTGAAATGCCATTACTGCGGCTACAGCGTGGAGCCGCCGCACCAGTGCCCCAGGTGCAGTTCTCTGGACATAGGATACTTCGGCTTCGGGACGGAATTCGTCGAGAACGAGGTCAAGGCTAAATTCCCCAGCGCACGGGTCATACGGGTGGACAGCGACAGCCTTAAAAGCAGGGGCGAACTGGAAGAACGGCTGGAATCCTTCAGGAAGGGCGATTATGATATCCTGCTCGGAACTCAGATAGTCGCAAAAGGGCTTAACTTTCCCCGCCTGCAGCTGGTCGGTGTCATCCTGGCAGACAGCGGGCTGCACATGCCGGACTTCAGGGCGGCAGAGCGCACGTTCGCCCTCATAACGCAGGTTTCAGGAAGGGCCGGCAGGTTCTCCCCGGACGGCCGCGTCATCGTGCAAAGCTACTCCCCCGACATGCCCCCCATAGAGCTTGCTGTCACAGGCCGGCATGAGGCATTCTACGAAAGGGAGCTGGAGCAAAGGAAAATCCTGTCCTTCCCCCCGTATTCGCGCCTGCTCCGCCTAGTGTTCCGGTCATCCGTTCCGGGAGAGGCAGAAAAAGCCGCCTACGGGGCGGCGGAAATACTAATGAGGGAGACTGCCGGTCATGGAGACACGGAGATTCTGGGGCCTTCCCAGTGCCCGCTGGAGATGATAGCCGGCAACTGGAGATGGCAGATAATACTGAGGGGGAAAAAAATGCCGCCCCTGCAAAGGGCGGCATCCGCATTCATAAGAGGCTATGCGGCATCGGGTCACGTCTACATAGAGGTGGACGTGGATCCCGTAAGCCTGCTTTGAAAGGCCATAACCCCTAGTCCTTCCTTATTATGTGCTTCCGCTCGCGGACGATGTAGCTTGAAAAGCCGCTCTCGTCCAGCTTGGTCTGGAACCTGTCCAGCTCGGACTCGTCTATGTCACGCAGTACGACGCGTATGATATTGCCCACCTTCTGGTATGCCACGTTGTCAAAGC
>CAMNGY010000435.1 GCA_946538795.1 uncultured Treponema sp. | reverse complement strand
ACGGATATAAGGCTTTGTTCTGCTTTTTCAGCTATACAAACGATTATGGAACATCCCTTCTGGAGAATGCTGTACTTCTCCTGAGGGACAAAGATGCTGATGAAGCACAGTTTTTTTACGAAATCTATGCAGAGGCTGATGGAAAAGTCATAATCGGGGATTCCAGGTATACCGGTACATACTGGAAAAAACAGTCATAGTTTCGGACGGCAGGGGCGGGGGCGTCATAAAAGTCGCCTGGCAGTTTACCTCCTTTTTGTGCCACTGTGGTATACTCATTATATGAGCTAAAAGTCCGCATGAAAAGTGTTGCTAAAGCCTCAAAAGTCCGCATGAAAAATGTGGTCCAGGCTTGAAAAGTCCGCATGAAAAATGTGGTCCAGGCTTGAAAAGTCCGCATGAAAAATGTAATATAGCGGTATGGAACGGGCTGTCTTTCAGAAACTTGACCAGTGGAAAAACTCTCCGAGGCGGAAACCCCTCAATCCAGTGACTTTCTGATTGCGGCCTTGTCCACCTTGTCCACAGCGTGTCAAAGCCGGGCTACCCGCTCAAAGCCTATGAGGAGCTGGACAGTTTCAAAATCTATATGGGGGACATCGGTCTGCTTGGTGCGCTCGGAGGAACCGATGTAAAGACAATCCTTGACGATAACGCTTTTTTCGTTGAGTTCAAAGGTGCCCTGACCGAGCAGTTCGTCTTGCAGGAACTCATATCCTGTGCGGGACTGAGTCCTTTCTATTACTCCTCGCCGAATTCTTCTGGCGAGGTTGATTTTCTTGTCCAGATAGGCGAGCATATTGTCCCCGTGGAAGTGAAGGCGAGCGAGAACCTTCAGGCGAAGAGCCTCAAGGCTTTTCATCAGAAGTGGCAGAATGAGTTTTCCGTCCGGACATCCCTTTCTGATTTCCGCAGGGACGGCTGGCTTACGAATATTCCCCTGTACGGGGTGCATAGGATGGCGCAGGTTCTCGGGAGCTGAGGGGAAGTGCGCGATGAATTTCCTTTGTCCGCATGAAAATTGCTGACCGGGCTTGAAAAGTCCGCATGACTGCAATAATATGTCATTATGACAAACGATGCAAAGGATTCCGTGAAAATTGGCTTGTATTTGCAAGGGAAGGCTGAGGACAGCCTTAGGGGCGGCTTTGACAGGGCAATGACTACCGTTCGGGAGTCTGACATAGACATCTTGGTGCTGCCGGAGTTCTCCCGCGTGCCATTTGAGGAGGACTTCCACAAGGCCGACCTCCTGGACGAGAGGCAGCTTGCGGGCATATACGAAAAGACGCTGGAATTCAGCCGGGACATAGGCCGGGCGGTCGTCATCTGCAACAACGACAGGAAGGGCATGATCGTGTGTGTCTGGGCCAATGCCTTTGCGGGTGACGGCGAGACCCGCTGCAAGAACTACATCAAGCACACGATGACGGGCTGGTCCGCCTGCCAGCTGCCTGACTACCCTTCGTATGCCGAAGAGGCCTTTGCCCCGGTTCTCTACAAGGGGCACAAAATCGGCATGACGGCATGCTACGACTGCAACCACGCGATGTTCAGCAGGAAATACGCCTTGAACGGGGCGGACATCATCGTCAACTGCACGGGCGGGGACGTGGAGAGGGACAAGTGGTACAAGTACAACAAGGCCCGCGCCATAGAGAACAAATGCTTCAACTTCGTTACGATGGGACACCTGTGGAAGACCGAGCGTAACTTCGTCTTCGGCTTCACCCCGGCGGGCAAGGAGATGACTCCTGTCCTGCTGAACGGTAGTGACGGCGGAAAACGGAATTTCCCCGACGGCATCTATGTCTACGATACCGCCGACGACGACGGGACCGTGGAACGTGACCCGAGCGCACGGCAGAAGGAAAGCGTCAGCAAGGACGAGAGCATCTTTGTCGCTGCGGACGGAATCATGGATTTCTTCATGCGGGGGCGGGAGGTCAAGGAGAATCTCCGCGTCCTTTCCTGCGGCGGACGGAACCTCGTCATGTGCCTTGTGCGGGGAGAGGACATACTGAAGGCGGAGACAACGCTCAGGCTCCTGTACGCGCGGGAACTTGAGGGCCTTCCCGACAAGAAGTATCTCATAATAAACCAGTGGGACAGCGTGGACACGGATTTCTACGAGAAGCAGCTTTCCCTCATACTGAAGGTCCACGCCATGCAGAACTTCTGCGCGGTCCTCCTGACATCCGCAAACATGACAAAATGCATCCAGGTCAGCAAGAGCAAGACCGTCCAAGTTGTCAGAGCCGTTGACGGCAAGTTCGGCCTCGCGCTGGCCAGGATGGGCGGGCCTGAGACTGTATGGAAAGACAAGGAGTTCGGCGTGAAGGGGACGCTCAAGACATATATGAAGAAAGCCTGGCGCAAGAACGTCGAATGGCTTATCGAGAGCATGTGACGGGGAATGGCATGGAAGGAAAGGAAAATCCCGCCACCCAGTCCGCCCCTGCTACGGCCAGGCTGCCTGCAGACCTGGAGGAGAAAATCCGGGACCTGGTGGACAGGAGCCTGAGGCAGCTGGAGGAGAACAACCGCTGCCTGGGCCTGTACAGGGAATACAAGGAGCTTACGGTGGAGCAGGTTCTCATGCTCAGCTACGGTGTGTACGAGGACGAGCTGAACAGGATACGGGGGCGGAACGAGCTGCAGTTTGCCGACCTGCTCCGGGAAGCCCGGGACTCCAAGGGACTCACCGATGTGGATCTGTACAAGGCCGC
>CAMNGY010000434.1 GCA_946538795.1 uncultured Treponema sp. | reverse complement strand
AGGACAGGAAGCAGGTTCAGATGGGATTTTCCTATGCCAACAAGCGAGTCCGGCTCCATAAGATTCTGTATGGGACCAAGGCTCACACCGGCCAGCGCCTGACAGCCAGACAGGAAATTGTAGGCCGCCATGAAAAAAGGAATTTGTATAAGGATGGAAAGAGATCCTCTCAGGGCATACAAGGGGCTGTAATGGTTCTGCCGGTAATACTCCTCTTCCAGCTGCCTTGCGTCAGCGGCATTATAGATGGGGAGGGTCAGGAGGTTCACAAGAAGGCTCACGGCCGTTATGGCCATGGGTATGGATGCCCGCCCGGAAAAGAAAGATCGGAAATAGCAGAATGCAGTCTCAAGGATATATTCTATAGGCTCTACGGTCAGGGAATACAGAAAACCAAGCACAGGAAGCATGGCTATACGTTAGCACAATTATAAGGCTTTTTCAATACAAAGGACATTCAAGAGACATTCCTCACAAACAAAGAATCGGGCAGAAAAGCCGGAACAAGACAACTTCCTTCAGTTTTTCCTAGACAATATCAAAAAAAATCGTTATAATAATCGCATTATGGATGAATCTGAAACGACACTGGTGATAAACCCCATTGAAGACTTGAAAAAGCTCAAGGCCCTTGCTTCGGAGCCTCGCCTTGAGATGCTGAGGCTCACCAGAGAAAAGACGCTGAACATAAACGAGATTGCCGAAGAGCTGAATCTTCCCCAATCCACGGTAGCAACCCATATCTCCATCCTGGAGGACGCGGGGCTGATCCTCACCGAGTCCGTGAAGGCAAAGAAAGGCAACCAGAAGCTCTGCCGGCCATCGTTCAGGGACATACTCATCCAGTTCCCTGAGAAGCAGGACGGACAGAAGAACTACACCGAAATAGAGATGCCCATAGGCATATTCACGGACTGCAAGGTGACGGCTCCCTGCGGCCTCTGTTCCGGCGAGAAAATCATAGGCCTGCTGGACATACCGGACTCCTTCCTGAATCCTGACCGCATGAAGGCGGGCTTGCTCTGGTGCGGCTCGGGCAGCTTCGAGTACAAGTTCCCGAACAACACCATGTACGACCCCAAGAAACTGTCCAAACTGGAGCTGAGCATGGAGCTTTCGTCCGAGACTCCCGGGACGAACCCAAACTGGCCGTCGGACATAACTATATGGATAAACAAGGTGGAAATAGGCACTTGGATCTCACCCGGCGACTACGGTGACAAACGGGGCCGTTACACCCCGCTCTGGTGGAAGCTGGAAGGCTCTCAATACGGACTGCTCAAGCATTTTTCCGTCACATCCCAGGGGAGCTTTGTGGACGGCGTCAAAATGTCCGACATAAAACTTGACGACCTGAAGATAAGCGAGCACCATTCCATACGCGTCAAGGTAGGCGTGAAAGATGACGCCGAGCACGTGGGCGGAATGAACATATTCGGAAAAGGCTTCGGTAACTATGATCAGGGAATCATCCTCAGGAGCTACTTCGACCAGAATTGATGCGCCAGCGCCAATCGGCAAGAATCCAGCATAGCCCCCGCGATAAGGGGGCAGCCGACGGGCGCAAGCCGCCCCACCGGGTGAGGGGCCGTACTACACCCCTCCCCGCGCGTCCAGGAGAGCCAGCATCCGCTTGAAGGCAGAATCCTCCTTCTTGAGCTCCCGGGAGCCTCTCGTTATATTGCACAGCGACATACCATACTTTTTGGCAATCTCCCGCTGCGTAGTTCCCGCCCGAAGCTCCTTGACCAGATGCCAGCGGTTCGAGAAGTCCTTCAGCTCCGACTTTGTGAACAGGCAGCCAAAGAAGTCGTAAATCAGCTTTTCATCGCTCGTTTCCGCCAGAAGCGAGCATATCTGCGCGATGGAGTCAACCTCCTTCTCGTTTTCCAGGCTCAGGGTGTTCTTGGTTCGCATCGTCTACTTCTTCTCCTCGTGGTATTCTTTCTCGGTATTGACCTGCCAGACGTTGCTGTGGTCGCTTATCCCCCCGATTATGTCCTTGACGGCCTCGAACGCCGTGCACATGGAATGGTCTATGTTGTTGTAGCGGTGCTGCCCGTTGCGCCCTACGCAGAAAAGATTCCCTATGCCGTTCAGGTATGCAACCAGCTCGTCCATGCGGGAATATGTATCAAAGTAGGCAGGATACGCCTTCCTTACCCTCTCCACGTGAAAGTCCAGCACGTCCTCCGGCCGGTCAATCAGCTTCATCGTGACCATCTCGCCTATTCCCTTGCGGGCGAAGTCCTCGTCAGTCATGGACCACATCGCGTCGCCCTCGTTGCAGAAGTACTCTAGCCCCAGCCATACCGTATGCTCCAGGTCCTTGACCAGGTAAGGCGACCAGTTGTTGTAGACCTGGAATCGCCCCATGTCCACGCTCCTGTCATGCACGTAAACCCAGTCATCAGGCACTATGTCCGAGACCGTCCTGAGCTTGGTCCTGTTCTTCAGGTTCAGGCGGGGCACAAGCACGCCGACCGTCATGTAGTCGCGGTAAGGAAGTCCGCGGGCAATGGAAGCGATGTCCTCGGGCACGTCATTCATCCCGCCGACGAGGTCTTTCACCGGCATGGACGAAATGATGTAGTCGCCTGATAGCTCATGCTCCGTCCCGTCCTTAAGGTAGGACAGGCCCGTAATACGGTTCCCTTCCTTGTGCAGGGAAGTAACCTTGGCGCCCATGATTATCTTGCCGCCAAGCTTCTCTATCTCGTATGCCGTCTTCT
>CAMNGY010000433.1 GCA_946538795.1 uncultured Treponema sp. | reverse complement strand
CCGGGCTCCCCGCTTCAGCCGGGTAAGGGAAGGGGAGCTTGATTCCATCGTGTACAGCGTGGACGTGCTTGGCCCGGTGGAGGAGATAGCCTCCCCGACGGAACTGGACGTAAGGCGCTACGGCGTAATATGCAGCAAGGGAAACAGGCGCGGCTTGCTTTTGCCTAATCTGGACGGCGTGGACAACGTGGACCGGCAGATTGAGATAGCCTGCCGGAAAGGCGGCATAGATCCCTCGGAGGGGCCGGACCTGTCCAGGTTCGAGGTCGTGAGGCACTATTGATGGCAGTGACCTGCGGAACCTGCTTCCGCCACTGCGTGCTGGAGGAGGGACAGGCCGGATTTTGTCGTGCCAGGGGCAATCAGGGCGGAAGGATTGTCCCGCTGGCTTGCTCCCGGGGCCGTGCGGTCCTGAGCGCGCTCGCCCTGGATCCCATAGAGAAGAAACCCCTCGCCCGCTTCATGCCAGGAAAGATGATCCTCTCTGCCGGTGGCTGGGGCTGCAACATGAGATGCGCCTTCTGCCAGAACTACGGCATCTCGCAGCGTACCCTGCCGGAGGAAGAAAGGGGGGATTCCCTGAGCCTTTCCCCGGATGAGCTGGCAGCCCGTGCACTGACCCTGCGCGGGCGGGGGAACATCGGCCTTGCCTACACTTACAACGAGCCTCTTGTCATGTGGGAGTTCGTCCGTGACTGTGCCCGACTTGTCCGCGAGGCAGGCATGAAAAACGTCATCGTCACGAACGGATGCGTCACGCCCAAGGTACTGGAGGAGGTCCTGCCTTTCACTGACGCTGTGAACATAGACCTCAAGTGCTTTTCCGCCGCCTCATACAGGGCCCTTGGCGGAGATTTTGATGCCGTCATGGATGCCATACGGCTTTGCCATGATTACGGCGGGGGCAGCTGCCACGTGGAGCTTACGACCTTGGTCGTCCCGGGTTTCAATGACGGCGAGGACGAGATGGCAGAGGAAGCCGCGTGGATTGCCTCACTGGACCGGGATATACCCCTGCACCTTACCCGCTTCTTTCCCCGCTGGCAGATGACGGACAGACCGCCGACACCCGTGGATACCCTGCTGCGCCTGGCCGGGCTTGCCCGACGTGAGCTTTCCTGCGTGCTTGTAGGAAACGTGTGAGCTTCCGTAACTGTGACAGGTCCGAGTTCTTCATGGTCGTAGAGCCGATGCATAACAAGGCGGACATATACGTGTCCGACCGCAGGTGGGGCAAGTGCCTTCGCCTGATGAAGGCCTGTGCGTTCCTGAACGGGCGTACCGGCGTTGACTTGAGCGATACTGCCATACTCCCCGACTGCCTTTGGAGCAAGCTGGAGGCTTACGCTTTATGTCCGACAGGTGGAATTAACTGACATTTTACGGAGGAAACGAATATGAAACTTTTGGATGACATCCTGGAAATCGCGAAGGACGATTATCTGAACAAGACTGGTGACAGCGAGCTTGCCATGCACCGGAACGAGGCGTCGCGCACCGAGTTCTTGCGCCGATTCTCCGAACGCCAGCTCCAATGTTACAAGCCTGCCCCCGACAAGGACGGAGGCGGAATGTATGCCGTGAGCGGAAAGACGCCCCACAAAGTGGGAGTTGTCTTCTCCAGCGAGGCGCAGGGACTTGTATGATGGAAGGAAGAAAAAACGTAGAAAAAACTGTCAACTCCTCCAATTATTGCCCCTTGTATATGACAGGAGGACAAAAGGTATGTTTACGTTCAATGAATCCAGAGGATCCGGCCCTGCCTTGCCAGTCGCCGACACCCCGTGCCATAATCACGTAGGGAAGCATTTGTTCTTGCAGAGTGAATGCCCGGGGGCGGAAACGCTCGTCCAGGACATCGCCTGTCTGGGCAGGTCTGGAAAGGGACTGTTCGCACGGTCGCTCGCCGTGCAGTTACAGGACTCCCTTGCTTGCCTCGTCCGGGAAGAAGAGAAAAAAATCTCAGAAGCGGACGGAAAAAGACAAGAAGCGGAGGAGATGTCCAAGCTGTATGAGGAAGACAACAACGACCTTAGGGAAAAGAATGAACAGCTGGAAGCGGAAAACAGCTCGCTCAAAAGCAAGTGTGCGTCTTATGAGGGGCATTTCAGCAGGACGCATCCAAGCCGCGACGGCGATATGACCATAACAATAAAATGCGGCATAAAGGAGATTTTTCCTGCCGAGATAAAGGAATACTTCATGGGGCTCCTGTGGGAAGCGGCTGGCAAGGCAAAGGCGAATCTTGACAAGGAAAGCTACTTCAGGAAGTTCAAGGTTCTGGAAGACTTCATGCAGAAAAACGTCGGGTTCAACCCCGAGCATTCCGAGGCCAACAAAATTGCCTTGGAGATTGAGAACGCTCTCAAACAGGACAACACAGGACGGCAGCTCAGGTCTCTGGAGAAATGCGGATTCGAGATAGTCTCCGAGCAGAAGCACCCCAAAATACGCTACCATGGGGACAGAAGGCTTCAGTTTTCATCACCAGCGACCCCGGGAGACTGTAGGAGCACAAAAAACCTGAAGAGGGAACTGATCAACAAATGCCTGCTGCTCACCTGAGCGCGGGCCTGACATAAGGAACAAAAAAAGAGGTGATTATATGAAGAAGATTGTATTCGTTGACATTCCGATGAAGGAAATGTCATCTGGACGTGACGGCCAGTGTTATGCGGGAACCGGCAATGCGGGATGTGCGTATTCCGGCAAGGTCATTTTCCCCATCAACGCCGTGC